>JBJKPT010000653.1:0-3801 GCA_046706045.1 Desulfobacterales bacterium | reverse complement strand
CGGCGCCGGTGGCGATGACAAAGGCGGCCAGGGCCTTATCCAGATCTCCGCTGAAGACGATCATCGAGAGCTTGTTCTCGGTGGATTTCTTTTCCACGGCCTCAATGCGGGATTTGAGCTCCGCGATTCGGGTTTCGAAGTCGTCCATACCTCCTCCTCATGTTGTTTTTGTTATGCACTTAAATTGATTAATAATCATAGCATGTTAAGTTAAAGATGATCTTTTTTTGTTTATATTATGAACTTTAACTTGAAAAAAAATGCTCCGGAGGCTCCGCGCCCCCTCAGCTGAATCCTTCCCTCACGGATTCCAGGGCGGTTTTCAGGATCTCGAGGGAGGTGAGCAGCGACGTCCGCTGCCCTTCCGGGATCTGCGCCAGGGCCTGCCGGTGGATATCGCCGAGAAAGCGGCTGATGTCATCGATCTTGCGCTGCCCGCGGGCCGTGAGGCTCAACAGGACGATCCGCGAATCCTCCGGATCCTTGATCTTTTGAATCAAGCCTTTTCGCAAAAGCCCCTCGGCGATCTTGGTCACCCGGCTCTTGACCACGTGCTGCTTATGGGCGATCTCTTTCGAGGTCAGGTACCGCGAATCGGCAAAGAGAAGCAGGCACCGCAGCTCGGCATCGGGAAGGCCGAACCGCTCGCTCTGGTATTGCATCCGTTCCTGGCAGCACTGGAAAAGGTGCGTGATCAGCTGTTGAAACCGATCGATCTGTGCACCGGAAACGGCCGGGAACCCGATGGCGGGATTATCATTCATGGTGTGAACTATATCAGGTCCGCCGATGGTGTCAACGCTTTTTTCGACGGCGGATTGAAAAAAATCCGGCCGGCGGGTAGAGTGTGAAAAAATCGTCTGAAATGAACGTGACGCCGTATTTGGCGGCAGAGGAGCGCTTCGTGGGCGAGATACCTGAACGCCATGATTCCGCAACGGATCCGACGGCCGCCCAGGCGGCCCTGGTGCTTTCCGGCGGCAGCAACCGCAAGGGGCTCGCCCGTTTGTGGCCGTTTCTCGGGCCCGCATTCATCGCCAGCATTGCCTACGTGGATCCGGGAAATTTCGCCACCAACATCCAGGGCGGGGCCCAGTTCGGGTACCTGCTGCTCTGGGTGATCACGGCGAGCAACCTCATGGCCATGTTGATCCAGATCCTGTCGGCAAAGCTCGGGATCGCCACCGGGTACAACCTCGCGGAGCTCTGCCGCATCCACTATCCGAAATGGCTCGTCTGGGCCATGTGGGTGCTCATGGAACTGGTGGCCATCGCCACCGATCTCGCGGAATTTCTCGGTGCGGCCCTCGGGTTCAACCTGCTTTTCGGAATGCCCCTGTGGATAGCGGGGTTGGTGACGGCCGTGGTGACCTTTTTGACCCTCATGCTCCAGAACCGCGGGTTCCGGCCCATGGAGGCCGTGATCAGCGGCATGCTGGCGGTGATCGCCGTCTGCTACCTCGTGGAGACCGTTCTGGACCGCCCGGACTGGGGAAAGGTCTTTTTCCACGCGACCGTGCCCGGATTTGCCGGCACCGAGAGCGTTCTTCTGGCCACCGGCATCCTGGGGGCCACGGTCATGCCCCACGTGATCTTTTTGCATTCCTCCCTGACCCAGGGCCGGGTTCGGGTCGACGACCCGGTTCAGCGCCGCCGTCTCTTTCGTTTCGAATTGATCGACGTCACCATCGCCATGGGGGTTGCCGGCTTGGTCAACGCCGCCATGCTCATGATGGCCGCGGCCACCTTTCACAAGGCGGGCATGCGCCAGGTGGCCACCATCGAAGCCGCCTACATCACCCTGCAACCCCTGCTGGGATCGGCGGCCAAATGGATCTTCGCCGTGTCCCTTCTGGCCTCGGGACTTTCCTCGACCACGGTGGGCACCATGGCCGGGCAGGTCGTCATGCAGGGGTTCTTAAAACGGCACATTCCCATCTGGTTGCGCCGTCTGGTCACGATTTTTCCGGCCATGGCGGTGATTTTCATGGGGCTCGATCCCACCCGCACCCTTGTGTTGAGCCAGGTCATTCTTAGTTTCGGACTGCCCTTTGCCGTGGTTCCCCTGGTGCTTTTCACCCGGCGCACGGATATCATGGGTGAACTGGCCAATCACCGGGTGACCAACTGGACCGCAACCCTGGTGGCGACCCTGATTCTTGTTTTGAACGGCTATCTCCTTTACCAGATGCTGTGGGGAGGTTGATCCATGTTCAAGCACCTGGCCATCCCCCTGGACGGCTCCGGGCTTGCCGAGTCGGTGTTGCCGACGGCGGCCCGCCTGGCTTTCACCCTTGAGGCCGACGTCACCCTGATTCACATCATCGAATCGGACGCACCGGAACGGATCCACGGGGAACGGCACCTCACCCGGGCGGATGAGGCCGAAGCCTACCTTGAAGAGGTCGGCAAACGGTTTTTTGCCGATCCTGCGCGGGTTTTCCGCCATGTTCACACGGCCCCCATGCGCGATGTGGCCCGGGGCATCGCCTTGCACCAGCACGAGTTGGAGGCCGACCTGGTGGTGATGTGCACCCATGGCCGAGGCGGTATCCACGAATGGCTCTTCGGGCGGATCGCCCAACAGGTGGTGGCCACCGGCGTGGTGCCGGTGCTCTTGATCCGGCCGGATCCCGTGTGCCGGGAGAAATGCCATGATTTCGACCGGATTTTAAGCCCGACGGACGCGAACCCGGCCCATGCCGAGGGCCCCGAGGTGGCTTTTGGACTGGCCAGGGCCCTGTCGGCCCGGCTGGATCTTCTGACCGTCGTGCCCACGGCGGGGACCCTGGCGGGCCCGGAGGCGACGATGGAACGGTTCATGCCCGGCGCCACCCGGATCACCCTGGAAATGGCCGAGGCCGATCGGCAGGTGTTTCTGCAAAAACTTGCCGCGCGCTTCAAGGATCGGGGGATTGCGGTTACCGCCCGGCTGGAGCGGGGGGAGCCGGCCGCCGTGATCGTTCATGTCGCCGAGGCCTCGGACGCCGGGCTCATCGTGCTCTGCACCCACGGCAAGGCCGGAACCGAGGCCTTCTGGAGTCGAAGCATCGCGGCCCGGGTTCTGGGGCAGTCCGTGCGGCCGGCCTTGCTGGTTCCGGTCTAGGACCGATACCGTCCATTTAAGTCTTGATTGTTTCTGAGATGTCTCTTTCGCTATCGAAATCGGGATCGAACATGTTTGTATGGCACTTATTTTCGATTTCGACAGCGAAAAAATTTACCTGAAATCCATCCCCTTGAGATAACGGCATTGGGTTTGGGACCGGATCGAGATTCAAGGTTTCGCCCCGGGCTTGTTCGGTCCATCTGGCGTTGGGCTTCACCCGGCCGAACCTTTGGTCGGAGGCACCGCATCGCGGATCGCCGTGGTGATGGCCGCGGCCATGGCGTGGTAATCCCCGCCCAGGTGGTGGGAGCCCTTGAGCTCCAGCACCGCAAATCGGTGCGGATCGAGTTGCCGGCAGAGGTTGTCCTCACCTTTTTCTTCATCGCCGCAGATGCTGACAATTTTCGGCCCCCGCAGTTTTTCAAGCTCCGGGAGTACCGGGAAACCCTCCTTGGCGTTTTTCCCCAGCCATTCGCTGAAATGAAATTCGAACTGGGCGCTCCGGCTCGGGGCCAGCATGGCCACCGCGGCAACGCGGTCGGCCAGTCGTCGGGGCAGGCGGTTGGCGAGAAAGGGAAGGACATCCGCCCCAAAGGAATAGCCGACCAGCACGACCCGGCGCCGATGCCAACGGTCGAGGTAGCGCTCGATGTTGCGCCCCTAATCGACGGCGGTGCCCGCCGGCGAGCGCG
>JBJKPT010000652.1:0-2457 GCA_046706045.1 Desulfobacterales bacterium | reverse complement strand
TCCTTACCCTTACGATTTTCTTAACGCGTCTCACCAATTTCATACTACAAGTCGCCACCATCGTTGAAATGGATCTTACCTGTCGAACGAAATCGGCCGACATCCGGGATGCCGGCCTGGTGTGCTGAGTAAGCATAATAGCTGTTTTTCAGATCAAATCAAGTCCTTTTTTAAATCGCCGATTAAAAAATGGCAGTATTTTCAGAATGCTTTGCTCGTCGAGCCGAATCCGGCGGCCGAAACCCGCCTCCCGTCCGTACCCTGGAGGCTTGACATCGTCCCGGTGAATGGGTTAACAGGCACGAGTGATTTTTTGGATGTTCGGTTCTCCCGGATGCCGGGGGCCAAGAGGGAAGACCGGTGAAAGCCCGGCACGGTCCCGCCGCTGTGAGCGCCGACGAACCCCGGGTCACTGGAGCACAGGGAAACGCCACTGAACGGTACGCCCTCCGGCCAAACCGTTCGGGAAGGTCCCGGGGCGGGGTTTCACCCCCTTCCGAAAACGGCCCGGAAAACCAGGCGCTTTCGGAGGGGTCCGAACGCCCCACGCGCAAGTCAGAAGACCTGCCGAACATCCCGCTTACGTCCGAATCGGCTCACGGGTTTACATGAACCGGATCGGTCAACGGTTCCCCGAGGAGATGGCAAATCCCCGGGTCGGTCCGCGGCGCATGTCGAACGCATGCACCGCGCGCCGGTCCGGGTTTTTTTGTTTCAGGCCGATTCCATTTTCCCGACGTGCCGAACCGAAGACGCGTCGCCGAACGCCGTTCAATGCCCCTGCTTCGGGCAAGGAGGACCATTATGACACTCTTGCAGGAAACCCTTGATCGGATCAACCCCCTTGACGAGCGCGCCCGTAAGGCCGCCGCCGAACATCAGGCAAAGCTTGCCTTGCCATTCCGAAGCCTCGGTCGGCTTCACGATTTCAGCGAACGAATGGCCGCCATCACCGGCAATCCGCGGCCGCGGATCCAACGGCCTGGGGTCATCACCATGGCCGGCGATCACGGGGTCGCGGCCCGGGGCGTGAGCCTATTTCCCCAGGAAGTCACCCACGAAATGGTCAAAAACTTCATGCGCGGCGGCGCAGCGGTAAACGTGCTGTCGCGACACTACGGCATCCGGCTCACCGTGGTGGACATGGGGGTCAAGGGCCCCCTTCCGGATGTAAAAATATCCGACAAGGGGGACATCCGCTTCGCCGACTGCAGGATTGCCGATGGCACCGAAGACATCACCCAGGGGCCGGCCATGACCCGGGACCGGGCCAGGGCCGCCGTCGAGGCCGGCATCCGGGTGCTCGATGCCGAATGCGATCGAGGCCTGGACGCCGTGGGCACCGGAGACATGGGGATCGCCAACACCACGCCGTCGTCGGCCATCGCGGCGGTCCTCTTGGGCGTTGCCCCAAGACCGGTGGTCAACCGCGGCACCGGTATCGATGACGCAGCCCTGGACAACAAGGTTCGGGTCATCGAAAAGGCCATCGCGGTGAATCGGCCCGATCCGGCCGATCCGCTGGGTGTCCTGGCAAAGGTGGGCGGCTATGAAATCGGAGGAATCGCCGGCGTGATCCTCGGGGCCTGCGCACGACGGATTCCGGTGGTGGTCGACGGGTTCATCTCGACGGCCGGCGCCCTGATCGCTTCCCGGCTTCACCCCGGGGTCAAAGACTTTCTCTTCGGTGGGCATCAGTCGGCCGTGGAGGGTCATGCGATGATGCTAAAAGACCTCGGACTCGTTCCCATGGTCGATTTGGGCATGCGGCTGGGGGAGGGAACCGGTGCCGTGTTCGGCCTCTCGATCCTGCAGGCGGCCTCGCGGGTCGCCACGGAAATGCTCACCTTTGAAGAAGCTGCCGTCAGTACCGCGGATCGATGAAAGGAATGCCCGGCTCGATCGACCAAGAATTGAAAAAGCACGAGGCAAGGGCGGTTCGCCGCCCAAACCTCGCGTTCTTCCATTCCTCCCCAAAACCCAGCCCATAGCTCCTCGAAACCTAAAATAAAGTGAGCGCCTCTCATGGCATCTCCGTCTCGTTTCAGGGGAATCCGGAGAGGGCATGAAACCGCGTCTTCGTTTTCCTCTTGACAACGTCTCCGGGTGGGGTAGTGGAAAAACGTGTGGCCCGATTTCGACCATGGCCGTTTGATCGTGCTCGAAACACCGCAATCCCCGGCAAGGAAATGCATAGACGGGCACCGGCGAACGGCCTTGCGTGCGTTTAAACCCATGATGGCCGCCGGGCCGTTCGGCCTGCGGAAGCCGATTTCGGGACTGCGCAGACAAGGCGCCACGCCCCGGAGCAGGGAGATGCATCATGACGACCGAAGCCATTACCTACGACGACGTCTTGCTCGTGCCCTCTTACAACCATTGGGAATCTCGCCGTGTGGTGGATATTTCCGTCACCGATAAATCCGGAAAACTGTCCCTGGCGCTGCCGGTGATGAC
>JBJKPT010000651.1:0-4285 GCA_046706045.1 Desulfobacterales bacterium | reverse complement strand
TCCCCAAAGGGCCGTGGCATCGAAGAAGGCGGCCCCGTCCGGATGCACCGTGACCGCCGTGGGCCGCCGGGCGGCGCCGGTCACCAGCACGGCGTCAAAACCCGCCGCGTCGATGGCTTCCGGGGTTTTGCCGCCGGAATAGGACTCGGCATAGAAACCGGTGAGGGGCGACTTCGTGAACACGCCGTAGCGGCTCGCCCCCCAGACCGGACTTTGGCAGAGGGGGCCGGTGGCAAAGATCAGGTGGTTTTCCGGCGCCAGGGGGTCGATTCCGGGCGGGGTCCGGTCGAGTAGCAGGCGGCTTCCAAGCCCCTTTCCGCCCAGGGTGGCCGCAAGGGTTTCATCGGAAAGGGATTCGATGCGAAAGTTTTCCCTGCCGAGATCGACGGTTAAGATGCGTCCGTAGAATCCGTGCATCGTGTTCTCCTAAATACCCAGATAGGCTTCCTTGATATGAGGGTCGTTGATCAACTCGGCGGCCTTTCCCTCCATGGCGATCCGGCCGTGTTCGAGCACGTAGCCGCGATCGCTCAGGTTCAGCGAGTGCTTCACGTCCTGTTCGACCAGAAGGACCGTGGTGCCCTGGTCGGCGATTTTTCGTACGGTTTCAAAGTTTCTCTTGATGTGAATCGGCGCAAGGCCCAGTGACGGCTCGTCGAGCATGTGGAGTTTCGGCCACGCCATCAGGCCAAGGCCGATGGCAACCAACTGCTGCTCGCCGCCCGACAGCGTCATGGCCATCTGCTGGGTCCGTTCCCGAAGGCGCGGCAAAAGGGCGTAGACCTCTTCCAGGGTCTGGTTCACGCGATCCCTTGCCCTTCGGTTGTGAGCCCCCACGACAAGATTGTCCTTCACCGTCATCAGGGTGAAGAGCCGCCGGCCCTCCGGGATCTGAACCACGCCGGCGTCGACGATGGCCTCGGGCGGGGATCCGTGGATTGGCCGGTTGTTGAAGGTGATCTCCCCCGTTTTCGGCTGCATCAGGCCGGAGATGGTCCTCAGCAGGGTGGATTTTCCTGCGCCGTTTCCGCCGATGATGCTCACCACCTCCCCTTCCCGGATATCCAGACTCAAATCGAAGATGACCTGCACGTCGCCGTAGCAGACATCGATGTTGCGCACTTCAAGAAACGACATACTCGTCCCCCAGATAGGCTTTGATCACGTTTTCATCGGATGCGACCGCTTCGGGGGTGCCTTCGGCGATCTTCTTCCCGAAATGGATCACCACGATCCGGTCCGAAAGGGCCATGATGGCGCGCATGATGTGCTCGATCACGAGGATGGTCGTGCCGCTATCGCGCAGTTTTTTGAGGATCGCCACCACTTCGTCCACCTCGGAGGGACGAAGGCCCGCCATGACCTCGTCCAGCAGCAGGAGCTTGGGGCCCGTGGCGAGCGCCCGGGCGATCTCCAGCCGCTTCCGGTCGGCGATGGTAAGGTTGCCGGCCAGGACGTCCTTTTTATTGGTGAAGTTTAAGAATTCCAGGACCTCCATGGCCTTTTCCTCGGCCTCGGCGCGTCGCTCGCAATGGGCGAAACCGCCCACGGTGACGTTGTACAAAACGGTCTGGGAAGCAAAGGGCTTGACGATCTGGAAGGTCCGGGCAAGCCCCATCTTGCACAGGTCCCAGGGCCTGTGCCCGTTGACGTTTTTCCCGTCGAAGGTGATGGTGCCCGCGCTGGGCGGAAAGACACCGGCGATGCAGTTGAACGCGGTGGATTTTCCCGCGCCGTTGGGTCCGATCAAACCGAGGATCTCCCCCGGTTCGATGGCAAAGCTCAGATCGTCGATGGCCTTGAGCCCGCCGAACTGTTTGCCCAGGCCGTCCACCGTCAACATCGTGCTCATGCCGGCCTCCTTTCCCTGTTCAGGCGGTCGAGGAAGCGATTGTAGATCCGCGTCAACGGTTCCTGCAACCCGCGGGGCTGGTAGAGCATCACCAGGATCAGCACCACCCCGAAGATGATGAGATGAAGCCCCGGCAGGGTATCGCCGAAGTAAATCTGCGTAAAGTCGCTCACCGGCCGGAGGAGGAGGGCTCCGAGCACGGGCCCTATGATCGATCCCCGGCCGCCGATCAGGGCGATGAAGGCGATTTCAAAAGAGAGATCCAGGGAGAAAACGCTCTCGGGGTAGATGTAGAGGGTGAGCGGTGCGTAAAAGGAGCCGGCGAGAGCGGTGAGGAAGGAACTCGCCGCCATGGCGGTCAGCCGGGCCCGCGATACGTTCACCCCCAGGGCCATGGCCGCTTCGGGCTCTTCGCCGCCGGCCTTCAGGTAATAGCCGAGTTTGGACCGGGAGATCATCCATGTGATGATCAGCACCCCGATCAGCATCAGGAGGATGATGTAGTAATACGGCGTCTCGGTGGCGAAGAGGAGCCGCGAGAGGCCGAAATTCTTCGGCGGGATCTGGATGCCCCGGGGGCCGTTGATCATAAACGGGCCCACGTGGTCGATGTTTTCCACCATGACCCGGAATCCCTCGGAAAACGCGATGGTGGCAAGCGCAAAATAGGCGCCCCGCATCTTGAACGTCGGGAGACCGATCAATATCCCCGCCACCGCGGCAAGGACTCCGCCGATAAGCATCCCCAGCCAGGGGCTGATCCCGTACTGGAGGGCCAGCACCGTGGATGTGTAAGCTCCGATGCCGACAAAGATCGCGTGCCCCAGGGGAAGGACCCCGGCAAAACCGCCCACGAGGTTCCAGCTGGTGGTGAGGTAGGCGTAAAAAAAGAGCAGGATCAGGATGTGCAGGTAGGTGACGCTTCGAAGCATCAGCGGCAGCACGAAAAGGAATACCAGCACAAGGGTCAGGGCAATCCGGTTTTGTTTTTCACGTCTCATGAATTCCGCTTTCTGTTCGGGCCGCGCCGTTTCCGCCACCGGTCCAGGGGAGAAAAGGCAATCGCCGGTTTTCGGGCCTTTGGCAATCGTTAGAAGTCGTACTTGACGCCGAAAAGCCCTGACGGTTTGGCGAACAAAACAACCAGAAACAGGCCGTAGACGATGGCTTCGGCCCATGTCGCGGTCATGTAAAGCGGGGTGACCGATTCGATCAGCCCGATAATGATGCCGCCCAGCAGGGCACCCCCGATGCTTCCCAGCCCCCCGAGGACGACGATGATAAAACCCTTGATGTCGAAGAGGACCCCTTCGGTGGGAAAGACGTTGTAAAACGGCATGAGAGTGACGGCCGCGACACCGGTGATGGCCGCGCCCAGGCCGAAGGCGAGGTTGTAGACCTTGTAGGGGTTGATGCCCATCAGGCTTGCCGCCTCCCGGTCCAGGCTGGTGGCCCGGATCGCCCGGCCCGCGCTGGTTTTCTGGAGGAACCAGTAAACGAGGCCGGCGGTGACGATGGCCGTGACGAAGCCCCACAGTTTGGGCACGCTGATCAGCATCTCACCGACTTCGAGCATCTTGCCCTGGAGCACGTTTCCCTGCAGCCCGCGGTACTGGGGACCGAAGATGAGCAGGGTGTGGTTATCCAGAATGTACCAGACCCCGGTGGTGACGATGATCACCGTGATTGGTTCCCGGACGTTTTTTTCCGCTTTGAAGATCGGCTTGAAGATCCAGTCCTGGAGATAATAGCCGAAGAGAAACATGAGCGGAATCACCATGATGAGCGCCGCGTAGGGATGCCAGCCGCTTAGGACCACGGCCCAGTAGGCGATGTACATGCCGACCATCAGGATGGAGCCATGGGCGAAATTGATGACTTTCAATACGCCGAAGATCAGGGTCAGCCCCAGGGCGGTGAGGCCGTAGATGGAGCCCATCAGGATGCCGTTGATGATGCTTTCGAGGATATACGACATGAAATTCTCCACGAAGGGTTTTTCTGCTTTGGGAGGGCGAAGACGGGCGCGGCGGAAAAGGGCCGCGCCCGTCCGTCGACAAGCGCTGCGAAGCGCAATGGGTGATGATCCACGGATGGCTTTCGGACACATTTTCTGGTGTTGGCGTCGGCGATTCGAAGTTAATCCTCAAATTCAAACCGTTCGCCCGCCTTTGAACGCCCGCAAACCGCCGATCCGTGGATCTCGGCCCGGATTACTCTTTCGGCATCGGAAACACCGGCTTGTATCCGGCCCGGCGGGCGTGCCTGGGCCACACGGTGATCCGCTCCATGCCGTGCCCGATGTCGTTGATCTGCACCATGACGAGGGAGGCGTTCTTGTTCTGGCCCGTCTTGTCGAAGGCGACCGAATCGTAGCCAACGATGAGCCCCGGGCCGTGGGTGTAGTCGGTGGCGGCAAGGGCTGCGCGGATC
>JBJKPT010000650.1:0-2682 GCA_046706045.1 Desulfobacterales bacterium | reverse complement strand
GACTGCAAAGATGATCGAATACGGTAGCAAGGCCCGTAACCAGATGCTCGTGGGGGTCAACAAATTGGCCGATGCCGTGAAGGTGACCCTGGGACCCAAGGGACGCAACGTGGTTCTGGATAAATCTTTTGGTGCGCCCACGGTGACCAAGGACGGTGTCACCGTTGCCAAGGAGATCGAATTGGGGAATAAGTTCGAAAACATGGGCGCCCAGATGGTTCGGGAGGTCGCCAGCAAGACCAGCGATGTTGCCGGTGACGGGACCACCACGGCAACGGTGCTGGCGCAGGCGATTTACAACGAAGGCCAAAAACTGGTGGCCGCCGGAGCCAATCCCATGGCGCTGAAACGGGGCATCGATGCCGGGGTTGATGCCGCCATCAAGGCCCTGAAACAGTTGGCCAAACCGACCCGCGATCCCAAGGAGATCGCCCAGATCGGAACCATTTCCGCCAATAACGACGAGCAGATCGGCAGCCTGATCGCCGAAGCCATGGAAAAGGTCGGCAAGGAAGGGGTCATCACCGTCGAAGAAGCCAAGGGGATGGAAACCTTTCTCGACGTGGTGGAGGGGATGCAGTTCGATCGCGGTTACCTCTCGCCCTATTTCGTCACCAATGCCGAAAAGATGACCGCCGAATTCGAAGACCCCTATATTCTGATCTGCGAAAAGAAAATCAGCGGCATGAAGGACCTGTTGCCCATCCTTGAACAGGTGGCCAAGATGGGCAAACCGCTCTTGATCATCGCCGAGGACGTGGAAGGCGAGGCGCTTGCGACCCTTATCGTCAATAAGCTGCGGGGGACCCTGCGCGTGATTGCGGTCAAAGCCCCAGGGTTCGGCGACCGCCGCAAGGAGATTCTGCGGGATATCGCAGTGCTGACCGGAGGCCAGCTGGTGAGCGAAGAGATCGGCATCAAGCTGGAAAACATCGCCATCACGGACCTGGGCACGTGCAAAAGCGTTAAGATCGACAAGGACAACACCACGATTGTCGGCGGCAGCGGCAGCCGCGAGGCGCTGGAAGGCCGCATCAAACAGATTCGTGCCCAGATCGAAGACACCACCTCGGATTATGACCGGGAAAAACTCCAGGAACGGCTGGCCAAGCTGATCGGCGGGGTCGCCGTCATCAACATCGGCGCGGCCACCGAGACGGAAATGAAAGAAAAGAAAGCCCGCGTCGAGGATGCTCTGAACGCCACGCGGGCTGCCGTCGAAGAAGGGATCGTGCCCGGCGGCGGGGTGGCCTTGATCCGCTGCCTCGACGCCCTGGACAAGGTGCGGGTCCCCGGTGAGCAGAAAAACGGGATTTCCATCCTGAAAAAAGCACTGACGGCACCATTGCGCAGGATCGCCGAAAACGCCGGCCAGGAAGGCTCCGTGGTGCTGAACAAGGTGCGTGAAGGCGAAGGGGACTTCGGCTACAACGCCGCCACCGACGTCTTTGAAAACCTCATTGCGGCCGGCGTCATCGACCCGGCCAAGGTGGTCCGATTCGCCTTGCAGAACGCCGCCTCGGTTTCCAGCCACATGCTGACCACCGAGGCGATGATCGCCGAAAAGCCGGAGAAGAAAAAGAAAACCCCGGCGGCAGGGGCCGGCATGGACTACATGAATTGACCTTTTCGATCAAAGGCTAAAAAGCGGGCGGTTCGGCCACGGCCGGGCCGCCCGCTTTTTGTTGGACAAAAGGGATTTTGGATGATCGCCGGCCGTTCAGGATCGCGGAGATCGATTTTCCGACGCTCACGTCCCATCTCGGGCAGGGGGGGTCCCCGTGGTGATCAAATTGGCCCCGGGCACATGGGATAACGCTGCCGGGGCAGGCGTCGAAATCATCACCGCGCTCATCCAGACGCCTACAGCCGCCAACCCCAGAACCGGAGAAACCGGGCAAAGAACCACATGTCCGAGTCCTCCCTGTCCCACGGCTTGAGGCTTGTGTAAAACGGAGTGCCGCTGAGCGACGGATCGGCGTAGGCCTTGTCCGAGCCGATGGCCGGATCAAGGCTGATCCAGCCAAGGAGCAGGGTCTCCCATGGCTTGATGGAACCCTTGACGTGGCCCTTCAACCACCCGTCGGTATAGTAAAAGCTCGTGGTGGTATGATCGGCCGCCAAGTGGTTCAGGGCGCCCATGTCCATCAGGTCGACGGGGATTCGGCCGCCGGGAGGGGGCGGCACGTCATCGATCATCTCCAGGTTCATGACCCGATGGACACCGGGCCGCAGGGTGACCATTAGCCGCGGATGGGATTTTCCCTTGACCGAAAGCATCGCCGGCAGCCGCTCCCCGTATACATGGAGCGGCGTCGGCCGCCAGCCGAGCGGCAGGCTCTCGGGCGGGAGCCGGTCGGTGGGCACGATGGCCAGGTAGCACCCGCAGGTGTGCACCGTGGTGACAAGCACCGGCTGCTCATTTTCGTCGAGGGTGATCACCACCAGGAGTCCGACGTTTTTTCCTGCCGTCAGGTGAAACGGCACCAGATCGAAAGGAATCTCGGAAAATTGGATTCGGTAGATGAGGTTGGTGTAATGACCGCGTTTGGTGTGAAACGTACGGATCATCGTATAATAGACCGGTCGGTCGGGCACGACCCGCACCGTGCCGTCCGGATAAGCTTCCGCCCTGCCGATCCGGTTGTACGGGAACTGGTATTCGTAAACGACGAACAACGG
>JBJKPT010000649.1:0-3304 GCA_046706045.1 Desulfobacterales bacterium | reverse complement strand
TCCGCGAGTTGGAAAACATCATCGAACGCGCCCACATTCTGGAACGAACGGATATGCTCCTGCCCACGAGCCTGCCCGCCGAGTTGACCGGTGCCGATGGCGCCATCGCCGAAATCGGCATCCGCGGTCCGGAAACCCTTGCCGACGTGCGACGCCGGGGAATCGTGGAAATCGAACGCCAGTACTTGAGGGATCTTCTCTCCCGGCACGACGGAAGGATCAACGCCTCGGCCGATGAGGCCGGCATCACCACCCGCCAGTTGCACAAACTGATGCAGAAATTCGGAATCCGAAAAGAAAATTTCAAAAATTCCGGAGGCCCCGGGGCTGAGTGAAGGATCGGAACCGGGCTTTCCGAATTGATGAAAAACCGGAACCCGAAATGTTCCTTTATAATTTTTGTACGTTAAATTCGATAGTTATATCTAATTTTGCGATTACGAAACCTCGTGGCGGCCCAGGGCAGCATGAAATGCCGTGACTGACGTCGGCGCGTTGTTCCGCCCGAACCGGGCGTTTTTGCTCGTCCGCACGTGAAAAAACGATTTGGCACGTTCTTTGTTTTTCATAAGGAAAGACGGACTGGATGCAAATGCCGAAGCCGATGGACAGGAAAGCGGGGAGATCCGGCGATGAAACGAATTCAGGGCGTTCTGGTGCCGATGGAGTGGGATCGGGAAGGGCACATCCTGGCCCTGGGCCTCGCGGGTTTCAATGAAATCCAGTACCGGCTTCGCATCGGACCGGAAGACATCCCCCGCTACCTCGGATTGCTGCACAAGTCCCTGGAAATGACCGGCACCCTCTCCGCCGCCGACGAGGTGACGAC
This sequence comes from Desulfobacterales bacterium, assembly GCA_046706045.1. Lineage (GTDB taxonomy): Bacteria > Desulfobacterota > Desulfobacteria > Desulfobacterales > JBDRRP01 > JBJKPT01. Next base: position 2,475 of record JBJKPT010000649.1, on the reverse strand, counting down.
CTTCGTCCCGGATCGTTGCCGGGAAATCGTTCCGCCCGAAATCCCCCTGCCCGACCTCCCATCCCGCCGCGAACGGCGCTCACGAGAAAAAAAACAACATTGAAAGCCCGTCCCGTCCCCTCCCCTACCGCCTTTCGTGCCTTTGAAAAAGAGCTGGCTCCCGGTTGCCGGTTCCACCTGCGCCTTGCTTTTTCGAGGACGCTGGGATAAGGGATGCTCCCGAGTGCTCATCCACAGAACGGCTCCGTTGCGCGATTTCCATGGTTCAAATCGTTCGCCCGCCCTGAACTCGCATCGCATTGCGCACCGATGGATGGTTACTCTCTGAAGGCCGCCTTTCCGAATTTTAAATTGGTCGGCCGTCTTGGTGCCGGATCCGGTTCGCGGGCACAAGGAGCGTTACGGTGGATTACAGCCCGTGCATGAAACACAAGCTGGTGCGCAGCACCGTACGCCGGTTTGCCGAAACCGAGTTGAGTCCCATCGCCCACGACATCGACCAGGAGCGGCGTTTTCCGGAGGCCGTGATCGAAAAGATGCGCGGCTTGGCGTTTTTCGGCATCCAGATGCCCCGGGCATACGGCGGCGCGGCAATGGACAGTATCGGCTACGCCATCGTGATCGAGGAATTGTGCCGGGTCTGCGCGGCCGTCGGCCTTTGCGTCACCGTGCACAACAGCGTGGGGGCCTGGCCGGTGCTCGCCTTCGGCACCGAAGAGCAAAAACAGCGCTTTCTTCCGGCCCTGGTCTCCGGAGAACGGATCGGCGCCTTTTGTCTCACGGAGGCCAATGCCGGCTCCGACGCCGGCGGGGTGGAGACGCACGCGAAGGTGGATGGCGACGGATACGTGCTGAACGGCACGAAGATCTTCGTCACCAACGGCGGGGTCTGCGGCACGGCCCTGGTCTTTGCCATGACCGAAACGGAGGCGGGCGAACTCAAGCCTTCCGTCTTCATCGTGGAGCAAGGCACGCCGGGTTTCAATATCGGAGAGATCGAGGATCTCTGCGGCATGCGGGCCAATCCGGTGTCTTCGCTCTTTTTCGAAGACTGCCGCATCCCGGCGATGAATCGGCTCGGCCGGGTCGGCGACGGGCTCCGGATCGGTCTTGCGACACTGGATACCGGCCGGATCGGCATCGCGGCCCAGGCCCTGGGCATCGCCCAGGGGGCCTTCGAGGCCTCGGTGCGCTATGCCAAGGAACGCCATCAGTTCAAGCGGCCCATCGGCTCCTTTCAGACCATCCAGAACTACCTGGCGGAAATGGCCACGGAAATCGACGCGGCCCGGTTGCTCGTCTACCGGGCTTGCGCCTTGAAAGACGCGGGCCAACCCTATGGCACCGAGGCCGCCATGGCAAAGCTTTACGCCAGCCGCACGCCCCGGACGGTGACCGATCGGGCCGTTCAGATCCACGGCGGATACGGCTACAGCAAAGAATACGATGTGGAACGCTATTTCCGGGATGCCAAGGCCACGGAAATTTACGAAGGGACCAGCGAAGTCCAGAAGATCGTCGTGGCCCGGGCCGTGTTGAACCGACTGACCTAGGACGTGTCCATCCGGAAACGCGCGATGGTGCGTGAGTTCAAATCGAAGCATCCAACGCAGGCATCGCGCAAGAATGCCGCGTGTGAGGGGACACGGGGAAACGGCTCATGCTCAAACTCGTGGTTTGCATCAAACAGGTCCCCATGGTCTCGGAACTCCCATGGGACAAAGGCACCGGAACGCTTCGCCGCGATGCGGCCGACGGGATGATGAACCCGAACTGCAAGGTGGCCCTCGAGGCCGCCCTGGAACTCAAGCAGCACCACGGCGCGCGGATCGTTGCCATCACCATGGGGCCTCCCATGGCCGAGGAAGTGCTCCGGGAAGCCATCGCTCTCGGCGCCGACCGGGGGGTCCTGCTCACGGACCGGCGCATGGCCGGGGCCGACACCCAGGTGACTTCCATGTGCCTGGCAAGGGCGATCCGGCGGGAGTGCCCGGATTTCGATCTGGTGCTCTGCGGCTGCCACACCAGCGACAGCGAGACGGCCCAGGTCGGCCCCCAACTGGCCGAAGATTTGGAGGTGCCGGGACTTGCCTACGTGGAACGCTACCGCTACGAATCCCATCGGCTCGACTTGAGCCGTTTGTCGGACAATTTCCTGGAACACTACGAAATGGTTCTGCCCGGGCTGATCACCCTCTCTCCCCGGGCGAATGTCCCCCGCTACCTTCCCCTTTCCGGGATCGAAACGGCTTTCTCCGACGGCGCCATCATCCGCCACAACGCCGAAAGCCTCGGCCTTGCCGCCGATGCCGTCGGGGTTTGCGCCTCTCCCACGCGCATCCTCGATGTCTATTCGCCCACCGCGAAAAAACAGAATCTGGTGCTGGAGGGGACGCCGAAGAAGATCGTCGAAGAAATCTTTCGGCGCAACGGCGACCGGATCGTCGGTGCCATTGGAAAGGACCTGACCACGGA
>JBJKPT010000648.1:0-1681 GCA_046706045.1 Desulfobacterales bacterium | reverse complement strand
GGTACGGCATGCATCCCGTGAGTCAAGAGGGGTTTGAGTGCTTCGTTGAAAATCAGGAAAGGATCATGGCCGGTGTTTAACCGCAAAACCATTTTGCCGCTTACCGGGCTTTTGGTCGTTCTGGTCTTCATTGCCGGCACAATGGATTTGTTTGTCCTGCGGTTCGAATCCGGAGATGTCTATCCCCCCTATTCATCCCTGCGTTCAGATCCGTTGGGAACCAAGGTGTTATACAATTCCCTTAAGGACGTCGATGGGGTTATGGCTTCCCGCAACTATCGACCGCTATCCAGGATCGGCCCATCACGTCATACCATCCTGTTCTTTCAAGGGGCGAACGCCTCGGAGAGTATTTTTGGGGGTCGCAAAATCATCGCGCGTCTCAAAACCTTCTTATCCGGCGGTGGCCGTCTGATTGTAACCTTTTATCCGCTCCGGGGAACAACCCGTGGAGAAATCGATCGCGACTCGGACGAAACCCCGGCGGATCGATCCAAGGGCGATCACCCGGACGATCATCCCTCGGCCCCGTCCGGCGCGTCGAAAAAAAAGCAGGCGGCTTCGTTTTGGCATGTTTTCGGGATCGACCGGGAAGAATCCGCCCCCCCCTCACGCACACGAAAATATTCAGGCAAGGATGCGGCGGGAAACAGATCGGCGCGTGCACGCAATGTAGCGGGCTTGACATATCTTCCCGATTCCATCTCCTGGCATGTGGATCTGTATTTCAAGCCGTTGAGCGACGCCTGGGAAACGATCTATACCCATGACGGTAATCCGGTCGTGGTCGAACGGCGGTTTGGAAGCGGCAGCATCGTTTTAATGGCGGATGCGTATCACCTGAGCAACGAGGCCCTGGTCAAGGAACCTCATCCCGGACTGATTGCCTGGCTCCTCGGCGACGGGACGCATGTCGTATTCGACGAATCCCACTTCGGCATCACCCGGGGCATGGGCATTGCCGATCTGGCAAAAAAATACCGCCTTCAGGGGTTGTTTTTCGGAATTCTTATTTTAGCCGGTCTTTTCATCTGGAAAAAGTCCGTCTATTTCGTCCCTCCGGATAGCGCGCGTGAGCCAACCCCGTCCGGCCATGGGCCCGAGGCGGTTGCCTCGCAAAAAGACTACACGCAAGGTTTGGTAAGCCTTCTAAAACGCAATATCCCCGCAAGCCGGATCCTGGCGCTTTGTTTTGCCGAATATCGCAAGTCGCGTTCGCACGACAGCCAATTGGAGAAAGATAAGCTGGATCGCATTGAGCGTATCCTCGATGTGCAACGATCAGCCGGACCCAACGGGCAAGATCCGGTGAAGGCCTATCAATCCATTTGTAGAATCCTCTCCGAAAGGAAATAGAAAATGGGAAACGACCTTGAGAACCTGAAGCACGCACTTTCCAAGGTTAGGGAAGAAACCGCCAAGGTTATAATCGGCCAGCACCGTGTGGTGGATCATTGCCTCATCGCCATCTTTACCGGAAACCATGCCTTGATCGAGGGCGTTCCGGGCGTTGCCAAAACCCTGCTGGTAAGAACGTTGGCCCATGTGCTGGGCTGTGATTTCAACCGTATCCAGTTCACACCGGATTTGATGCCCACGGACATCACCGGAACGCATGTCTTCAATCTTCAAAAAAACTGCTTTTCCCTGGTCAAAGGGCCGGTCTTCACTACCTTTCTCC
>JBJKPT010000647.1:0-9558 GCA_046706045.1 Desulfobacterales bacterium | reverse complement strand
CGAGATCCCCGGGTTGGAGCCGGAAGCGGCTCACAAACCGTCCCACCCGTGCCTGGCTGACCGTTGACCGGGGCAGCGAGATGTCAAAACGATCCCGGAAGATGCGCATCACCAGGCCCGAGCAGTCTATCCCGTGCCGATTGGTTCCCCCCATCCGGTGGGGCGTGCCATGCCATTTTCGGGCAGCGGCCACCAGAGCCAGGATGCTTTCATGTTTGGTCAGCCTCTTGATCATGGTTTGTCCCTCGGATGGGTTCGTGTCAACCCGCGCATCGGCCCCGAGACCGCAATGGATTCTAAGAGAGGCAACGGACATTCGTATCGCCGCGGCCGGGCCGTTGCCTGCCGCACCATTCTCTACATCTTTTTTTATTTTTTTTAAATCGGCGATGATGATGCCGCAAAGACTCCGGTTGCGGGCCTTTTATGCCCCATAACGATTTGAATCGATTGGCAAGGCGGTCATTTTTGACAAACCCTTTAACGCCCCGGCCCCACTGCGCTCTCCTGCCGGGCGAACGGCTCTCCGGACCAAGCTTTCCCATCGCGCCGCGAGAGGTCGCCGGCGATTCGGCGCTCCTTGTTTTTCACCATAGTAAGGTGCTGAAACTATTTGAATTCCATCTGTTTGAAAAGATTGACATTCACGACGAAGCGGTGTTTAAAGGCGCCTTGACATGCGGATTCCGAAGGAATTCCGTGAAGCCCCCACAATAGACCGGCTCGTACCGGGGATCACGCCGGGCGGGCTGCTTGCGCGACAGGACGCCCAAATGGATAACTTCGACATTGTCGTTGTCGGCGGCGGCATCGTTGGTATTTCCACGGCATGGCATTTAAAAAAAGAATACCGTAGCGCCAAAATCCTTCTGATTGAAAAAGAAAAAAAGCTCGCCCAGCATCAGACAGGGCATAACTCCGGCGTGATTCACGCGGGAGTATATTACCAGCCGGGCAGCCTGAAGGCGGATTTTTGCAAACGAGGCGCCGCCCTCACCATGGCTTTTTGCAAGGAGCATGACATTCCGTTTCAACAATGCGGCAAGATGCTTGTGGCCACCAATCCAATGGAATACCGGCGAATGGAGGATCTTGAAGTCCGATGTCGTAAAAACGGGATTACGACCCAACGGCTCACCGAACAGGAGCTGACAAATGAAGAGCCGAACATTTCCGGCATCGGCGCAATCCTTGTTCCCGCGACCGGAATTACCGATTATCGGCAAATCGCTGAAAAAATGACGGCGCTATACCTGGCGCTCGGCGGGCGTGTCGCCATGGGGCAGGAGGTGAAAACCCTCCGCGAGGACGGTAACGGAATATCGGTTCGTTTAAGGAGTGAAAAATTGGCGACAAAATATCTGCTCGCCTGCGGCGGCTTGCAGGCGGACAGGCTCGCCCGCATGATAGGGATTCAAACGGATTTTCAAATCGTTCCGTTTCGCGGGGAGTATTATCGGCTGCCCGCAAGGCATAACCGGATTGTCCATCATCTCATCTATCCCATTCCAGATCCGGAATTGCCGTTTCTCGGCGTGCATCTGACCAGGATGATCGATGGAACCGTGACGGTCGGTCCCAACGCGGTGCTGGGCTACAAGCGGGAAGGATACGGCGCGGTGAATGTTGACATCAAAGATGTCGTTGAGATGCTCGGTTTCCCAGGGTTTTGGAAAGTCATAAAATCAAATTTAAAATCAGGCATCGGCGAAACCAAAGATTCACTGCTCAAGGCCGGGTACCTCAAGCGGGTGCACAAATATTGCCCAAGCATACGCCTGGCGGACCTGACCCCCTACCCGGCGGGGATTCGTGCCCAGGCGGTCATGAGAGACGGCCGCCTGGTTCATGATTTCTTGTTCAAAGAAACGGAACGCTCATTCCATGTCTGCAATGCGCCTTCACCCGCCGCAACGTCGGCCATGCCCATCGGAAAATTTATCGGCGATGCCGTAAAAGAAAAGTTTGGATTTTAATAAGGCCGTATCCGCTGTTTTTTACGGGAATCATTTCGGTATGGAATTCGGACCGGTCGATCCTCGATCGGTAGAAGAAAAAAATAGCTTTCGAATTGAATCGTCTCAAAATATCTGCACGGCAAGCATGGACATGGAGCCTCCGTCAAACCCTTCAATGGGGAAGTTCACGCCTTCCCCGCTCCGGCGAGACCCGAGCACGTAGAGAAGCGGTAGATAATGGTCGGGCGTCGGAACCGAGAGCTTCGCATCGGGTCCCAGGTTCGGGTAATCGATGAGGGGGGTGTCCTCTCCGGCCTGAAGCAGACCCCGGGCCTTTTCTTCAAAGCGCAAGGCCCAATCGAAAGCCCCCAGGTCCGGTTGGTTCCACTGGTAGGCGTGAAGGTTGTGCACGAGGTTTCCGCTCCCCAAGAGAAGAACGCCTTCGTCTCGCAGGGGGGCCAGCGATTTTCCGATTTCGTAATGAAACGACGGGGGCTTCGTTCGGTCAATGCTGAGTTGCACCACCGGGATATCGGCCCCCGGAAAGATATGGGAAAGGACCGACCAGGCCCCGTGGTCAAGTCCCCACCACTCGTCAAGCCCCACGGGAATCGGGGCGAGCGCATCCCTCACCCTGGCGGCGAGCGCGGGGTCCCCCGGGGCGGGATACGCCATCTCGTAGAGCTCCCGGGGGAAACCGCCGAAATCGTGGATCGTCCGGGGATTCGGCATGGCCGTCACCATCGTGGACGGAAGGTACCAGTGGGCGGACACGGCAAGGATCGCGCGCGGCCGGGGAAGGGCGGTGCCGAGGGCGATCCAGCCTTTGCTCCACCGGGTGCGCCGGATGGCGTTCATCGGGTTGCCATGACCGACAAAAATGGAAGGCATGGATTTCGTCGAGGGGGTTGCCATGTGCTTTTTATTCCTTTCCGCCCGCGGGTTCATTGCCTCCAACGAACGTGTTGGTTTCAACGTCGGCGGGAGAATGGGCCGGCATCGTCTCCAGGATCCGGAACCCGGCGGGCCGGCCGGGGACAACGCCCCCATCGCGGTCACGGACGGGGAATGGGTCTTGCCCGCTGCCGTGCCGGTCGCCACGGGTCAACCGCCGGACAGGCCGGTCGGAAAAACCGGGCCCCGTCGGCCACGGTTTTCCGTGAATGAAAGAGCATAAAACAATTTCCGGGGGGAGTCAACCGGCCGGGCAGGATCGAGACCCGTCTCTGGCATCCCTCCTTGACAAAAATTCCCATTCTTGCCTACAAACCATGGTTCCGAGAAAGGGCTTGAAATGAGCGACTTCCAAAAATACGAGAAAGAACGCACGGCATGCGATGAGCGATCGTTGCGGCAAGAGGCGTTCCCGCTCGATTCCGACATCTTGAGAGGAAAACCCGCGCCGGCCTTCCGCGCCCCCCAAAGGACTGCCCGTTGACGCATCCCGGTTCGGTTCACAGGAGATTCGATGAAGATCGCTGACCCCGATTCGGGCATCGTGCCCGATATCCTTATTGCCGGCGGCACGAACGCCGATCGGCAATCGCTGTCCGATCTTCTGGGCGCCGCCGGTTGCAGGGTTCGCCCCGCCGCCGACGGCGAGACGGCGTTGCGCGGCGCGAGGGCCGAACCGCCCGACCTCGTTCTCCTGGATGCAACGTTGTCCGGCATGGATCGCGTCGAGGTGTGCAGCCAGCTCAAGGCGGATGAGAACACGAGGGACATTCCAGTCATTTTTATCGGTTCCCCGGACGATGAGCGCTCGAAAACCAGAGGATTTCAAGCCGGCGGCGCCGACTTCATCGGCAGGCCGTTTCATACGCAAGAAGTGCTCGCAAGAGTAAAGACCCACCTCGCCATCAACCGGCTGCAAAAAAAACTGGAAAGCCAGAAGGAGCAACTTTTAAAGGAACTCGCCGAGCGCAAACAGGCGGAGGAGAGAATCGAGCGGCTGAACAATCTCAAAGAGAGCCTTCTCGGTTCCGAACCGCTGGAGGAAAAATTGAAATGGATCGCCGATGGCGTCGTCGATATCCTGGGCGCCGATTTCGCCCGCATCTGGATCACCGGGAAGGGGGATATCTGCGATTCCGGTTGCATGCACGCCAACCCCGTCGAAGGACCTCACGTCTGCCGTGACCGGAACCGGTGCCTTCACCTGGCGGCCAGCTCCGGACGCTACACGCACCTTGACGGCGCCCATGGGCGGGTGCCGTTTGGCGGCTACAAGATCGGTCGCATTGCCGCCGCGGAAGAAATCGGATTTCTCACCAACGATGTCACCCGCGATCCGCGTGTGCACAACCATCCGTGGGCACGGGAACTCGGTTTGGTGTCGTTTGCGGGTTGCCGGCTTTTGGCGCGCGACGGAACGTCGATCGGGGTTCTCGCGCTGTTCAGCAAAAGAGCGCTCTCTTCGGAAGAAGCGGCCCTGCTGCAGACCATTGCGGGCACGGCGTCATCGGTGATTCAGGTCAGCAAGTCCCTGGACGCGTTGCGCGAGAGCGAAAACAAGTACCGTTTGATTGCGGAAAACACGGCCGACCTGATCTCGACCCTGGATATGAATCTGCACTTCACCTATGTCGGTCCGGCCACCAAGCGCCTGCGCGGATTCACCGCTGAAGAGGCCATGGCGCAGCCCCTTGACCAGGTCCTGACCCCCGACTCCATGCGGCTCGCCCTTTCCGTCTTTGAAGAAGAGATGCTGCTGGAGGCCGGCGGAACGGCCGACCCCCACAGGACGCGCATCCTGGAGCTGGAAGAATACAAGAAGGATGGTTCCACGGTCTGGTTGGAGGTCAACCTCTCGTTCTTGCGCGACAAGAACCTCAACCCCGTCGAGATTCTCGTCGTGTCCCGGGACATCTCCGATCGCAGGCGGGCCGAGGATGAACTTCGCCAGTATGCGCATATCGTTTCGAGCACCAAGGACATGTTGGCGCTGATAAACAAGAATTTTGTCTACCTTGCCGCCAATGCGGCCTATCTGCGGGCATTCGCCAAGACGGCGGACGAGGTGATCGGCAGGACCGTGGCCGATGTGTGTGGCGAAACGTTTTTCAGAACGGTCAGCAGGCCCAGGGCGGAGCGCTGCCTGGCCGGAGAAAACGTCCGCTATCAGGACTGGTTTGAGTTTCCGTCGGCCGGGCGCCGGTTCATGGACGTCGCCTATTCCCCATACCTCGGCCCGGACGGTGCGATCCTGGGGTTTGTCGTCACCGGCCGGGACATCACGGAACAGAAATCCCTGCACGCGCGGTTTTTGCAAGCCCAGAAGATGGAATCCATCGGCCGCTTGGCCGGCGGCGTGGCCCATGACTACAACAACATGCTCAGCATCATCAGCGGCTATGCCGAACTGGCCCTGGAAAAGGTGAGCCCCTCGGATCCCCTGCATCCCGACCTCACGGCGATCCTGTCGGCGGCCAAGCGTTCAACGGACATCACCCGGCAATTGCTGGCGTTTGCCCGCAATCAAACCATTTCCCCCAAGGTGCTCGACCTGAACGATGCCATCGAAAGCATGCTCAAAATGCTCAGACGGTTGATCGGTGAAAACATCGATCTCGCCTGGCTGCCCGGAGCGAACATTTGGCCGGTCAAGATCGATCCCTCCCAGATCGATCAGCTTTTGGCGAATCTCTGCGTCAATGCCCGGGATGCCATCGCCGACGTGGGCAAGGTCATCATCGAAACGAAAAATACCGCTTTCGACGAGGATTACTGCCACGACAATGCCGGCTTTGTCCCGGGCGCGTACGTATTGGTCGCCGTCAGCGATAACGGATGCGGGATGGGGCCGGAAACCATGGACAAGATCTTCGAGCCGTTTTTCACCACCAAGGGATTGGGCAAGGGGACCGGTCTGGGACTGGCCACCGTTTACGGGCTTGTCAAACAGAACGACGGATTCGTCAAGGCGTACAGCGAACCGGGAACCGGCACGACCATCAAGGTCTACCTTCCCCGGCATGGGGGGCAGACGGTTGAGGCCCGCCCCGACGCCCGCGTTGACATCCCGTTGAGCCGCGGCGAGACGGTATTGCTGGTGGAAGACGATCCGTCCATCCTGAAACTCGCCCAAAAGATACTCCAAACGCTGGGATTCCATGTGGTGGCCACCGTTTCTCCGGACGAGGCCATCCGCATCGCCTCGGAATTCGCGGGAAAGATCGATCTCCTGGTGACGGATGTGGTGATGCCGGTAATGAACGGGCGGGAGCTTTCGGAAAAGCTGAAACCCGTTTGCCCCGATCTCAAAGTTCTTTTCATGTCGGGCTACACGGCCAATGTCATCGCCCACCGGGGGATCCTTGACGAGGGCGTATCCTTCATCATCAAACCGTTTTCCAGAAGCGACCTGGCCGTCAAGATCCGGGAGGTGCTGGACGAAGCCAAACGTCCGGTTCCATGATTCATATTCTGCCCCTGCGTTCCAGGCTTGAACGCAGGTTCACATGGCGAGCCGTTTTCGATCGTCCAATCAGGAAAGGGAAGAAAATGCCATTTGATTTTGAGAAGTTCAAAGTCGCCTATGCGAAGTGGGTCGAGGAGGGCCTGGCGGATTTCCAGACGGAAAAAAAAATGGATGTCATCAAGAAATACCCCCTCGTGGTTTCGGAGGACGTGCCCTGGACCGCCTTCAAGGGGCGACCCTCGGAGAAAACCGTCGCGCTGGTGACCAGCGGAGGCCTTTACCTCAAGGCCAGCCAGCCGGCCTTTGAAGCGGAGTCGATCCACGGGGATCCCTCCTTCCGGGAGATTCCCCGAACCGCCCGTCCGGAAGACTTCGGCATCGCCCACCCCCACTACGATCACAGCCTGGCCGAAGAAGACATCGGCACCATCTTTCCCCTGCAGCCGTTCATCGAACTGGAAGCCGAAGGGGCCATCGGAAAGCTCGCCGACACCCACTACAGCTTCAGCTACGTGAACGATGTTGTGAGCCTGCTCCGCCGATCGGTGCCGGCAATCCTCGACCGGATGCGCGCCGAAGGCGTGGACACCGTGTTTCTGGTGCCGGTCTGACCCAAGTGCCATCAGACCGTGGGTCTGATTCAACGGGCGGCCGAAGAAGCCGGATTTTGCACCATCTCCATGGGAAACATGCTCGACCGGATGCGCAACGTCAAACCGCCCCGGGCCCTGCTGGTGAAGTTTCCCCGCGGCAGCATGCTCGGCGAGCCGGGAAATTCAAAGCGCCATCGCCGCATCATCATGGATGCGCTGGACGCCCTTGGCACGATGAGCGAACCGGGCACGATACGGGAGCTGCCCTACCGGTGGAAGAAAGCGGATCCGGAGTAGGGACCGTCGGCATTTTCCACGGGATGTTTGCCCCTCCCGACGTGAGACGATCGTCCGTTCCGCGGCCATTTGACGGGTCGGAACGGATCTTTGTGAAAACATTCGAAGACGATTCGGGATTCGGTGCGGTGGCTCCGGAAAAAATGGTCGCGCCTGGCGCCTGCCACGCGGCGGCTTTTGGGGGCGCGCTTCTGGCGGAGCATCGGCCAGGGAGCGCTTGTGGTGGACCTGGCCCTTTTTCTTCATGCGTTGGGCTGGCACGGGGCATCCATCGGGTTGGTATTGAGCGCCGCGGGCTTTTTCGGGGCCGCGCTGAATCTGTGGGTGGGGGTCGCCAGCGACCGGCTGCGGCGCAAGCCCTTCCTTCTCACCTACGAGCTGCTCACCTGCGCATGCGCCCTGTTGGCGATGCGCGCTTCGAACCCCATCCTGCTCTCCATGGCCATCATTCTGGCGGGGTTCGGCAGAGGCGGCAACGGGGCCGCCGGTCCCTTTGCCCCGGCCGAGCAGGCATGGTTGGCCGAATCCGTCGCCCCGGAATCCAGAGGCGCGGTGTACAGCCTCAACGCCGCCCTGGGATTTTTCGGGATGGCCCTGGGGGCGATGGCCGCCGCCGTTCCCGCGTTTCTGACGGCGATTCTGGGGGATTCGGGAAGCTTCCGGCCCCTTTTCGGGCTGGTCATCCTGGGAAACGTCCTAAACTTCGTATGGCTGTGGGGGACGCCCGAGCGCCATCGTCCGCTTCCGCCGGAGAAGAGAAATCTCCCGGAAACCACCTCCGGATCCCGGCGGCAGATTGAAAACCGTTTCCTTTGGCGTCTCATGGGCTTGAACGCCTTCAACGGGCTCGCGATCGGCCTCACGGGGCCGCTTATGGCGTACTGGTTCGCGAGGCGCTATCGGGTCGGTCCTTCCGCCATCGGTCCCGTGCTGGCGGGCGCCTTCATCGTGGCGGGACTCGCCGCGCTGGCCATCGGGAGAATGACCCGGCGGGTCGGCCTGGTGCGTTCCGTGGTCTGGGGGCGCGGCGCGGGGCTGATCATGCTGATCCTGTTGCCCTTCATGCCGCTTTATTCCCTCGCCGCCCTTGTTTACATCCTCCGGTCCGCGTTCAACCGGGGCACCGTGGGCGCCCGGCAGGCGCTGGTGGTTTCGGCGGTCGATGACGAGCGGCGCGGATTCGCCGTGAGCCTCAACACCCTTTCCATGCGACTGCCCCAGGCCGTGGGTCCCGCCGTGGCGGGTGCTCTGATCGGGGCCGGCTGGTTTGCCACCCCTTTCTTGATCGCCGCGGGGCTGCAGGGGGTTTATGTCTCGCTCTACGGAAGGCTCTTCCACCCCTTGGAGCGGGGTATCGCCGGCCGGCGGCACGCGTAGATCCGAAAACCCACCCCGCTTTTTCGTCCTCAACCGCCCGCCGAGGCGAGCAATCCAATTGAGATCCAGGTCAAAAAAGGCTATCGGGTGAACTCAGGCTCGGATGCCTTGATTTCGACCCGTCGACGCGTCCTGAAAAATGTTTCCACTGCGGGACAGGGAAACGCGAAAATCCTGCGGGAGTGAGAACGGACCGAGGAGGCGCATTGTGACCAGAAAAAACAAGCCTAGCGATGAGGCCGCCGGACGGCGCAACCGTGGCGAAACCGTCGCCCGGGAAGATGCGGCGCCGACGCGGGAAGATGCGGAGGCGTCCTCCCCCGAAAAAATCAGGAAGATGCGCCACGAACTTCAGGCGCATCGGATCGAACTGGAGATGCGCAACGAGGAGCTTAAGCGAACGCAATTTGAGCTGGAAGCCTCTCGGCATCGGGTCTTTGATCTCTACGAACGGGCGCCGGTGGGGTATTTGACGCTGAATGAACAGGGGCTGATCCTGGCGTCAAACCTCACGGCCGCCGACTGGCTGGGGGTGCCACGAACCGCCATGGACAAGCATCCCCTGGAGTCTTTTATTCTTCCCGAGGACCGGAACATTTACGCCCTCCATCGCAAGCAGCTCCTTGCGACCGGCGCCCCGCATACCTGTGCCTTGCGGATGGCAAAAACCGATGGGACGACGTTCTGGGCCCATCTGACCGAAACCGTTGCACGGGATGCCGACGGCACTCTGGCAAGCCGCATGGTGATGAGCGATGTCACCGAGTGCAAGCGGGCCGAGGAGGTGCTGCGGCGGCGCACGGCCCTGCACCGCCTTGTGGTGGAAAGCATCCATGACATCCTATGGATTTTTGATTTGTCCTCGATGGCCTTTACGTTTGTCTCCCCATCCGGGCTGCGCTTGCTCGGTTAT
>JBJKPT010000646.1:0-5110 GCA_046706045.1 Desulfobacterales bacterium | reverse complement strand
TCGAAAACCGACGGTCCCGGGCACCACGGGCAGGGGCTCTCCAGGCCGCACAAGGCCTCGTGGCAGGGTTCACCGACCGCATCCCGTCCCAGCCATTCGATCATCCGGCCGTTTACGAATTCGATCCGGTGATCCGGTGAGCACACATAGATCAGTCCGTCATACGCATCGACGACGGCCCGGGAATAGGCTTCGCGGGTTTGTTCCAAGGGCTTCATGGCGAGGGTGCCTCGTTCTTGTGTGCCGCCTATGAAAGAAATCTATCGGCGTCTTCGATCTCGTGCTGGTTGAAGACGGCGATCCCGTGACGCCGCAGCAGGGCGGAGGTGACCCCGGCGCCGGACGTTTTGCCGCCGGAAAAACTCCCGTCATGAATCGTGCGGCTTCCGCAGGACGGGCTTTTCTCCGTCAGGACGGCCAGGGCGCAGCCGTGCTCGACGGCCAGGGCAAGCGCTTTCCGGGCGCCTTCAAGAAAGGCGGCGGTGACATCCCGGCCCGTGCGGTCGACCACCGTTGCCGTGCCGTCCAATACGGCGTTTCCGTCGCCCCCCCGGATTTCTGCAGACGGCCGCGGGATCGGCAACCCGCCGCAAACTTCCGGGCAGACCGGCACCAGGCCATCGGCCGCCTGCCACCGGGTGAGGATCGGGTTCTCGATCCGTTTCCCGGTGCCGTCGTAGCGGACCGGTTCACCGGTCAGGCAGGCGCTGATCAGGACCTTTTGCATCGGTTCGTCTTTCCCTACAAGGAATCGAATCCGCCGGTGCGCAGATCGAAGAGGATGTCGTTTTCCCGGTAGACCTGTTCGAGCCGCGCCTGGTGCTGTTTGGATTCCAGGTCCGCGGCGCTGGTCACTTCGAGCACCAGGTGGTTGATAAGGCAGGAGATGGCGATGGGGTACCCGATCAGCGGAATCGATTTGGACGGGGCGATGAGCGCCTTGTGGGCAAAGGGGATCACCGGGCAGAGGGTGCTGTCGGTGATCACCACCAGGGTCTGGCCCAGCCGCCGGGTGAGCTTGCCGATCTTGATCAATTCGTTGGGGTATCGGGAGACGGCAAAGAGCACCACGAGGCTTTCCGCCGGCGCGTTGGTCAGCCAGTCGATGGCGGCGGAATCGCTTCCCTTGAGGATGTGCACCCCTTTGCGGACCTTGGTGAGGGACCACCCCATGTAGTAGGCGAAGGTATAGGAGATCCGAGAGCCGACAACGTAGACCGACGAACTTTGGCGCAGGTGCTCGAGGATGAACGCGATGGCCTCGGTGTCCACGGATTCGTAGATTTGGCGCAGGTTGTTCATCTCTTCGAGGAGCAGGCGATGGAGGCGGTCCGATCCCGGTCCGGCCATGGAGGGCAGATCGACCCGGTCCGGAAGGGTGAGCTCCGAGTCGACCACGTCCCTCAGGGCCTGGAGAAAATCGCCGTAGCCGCCGTAGCCCAGCCGGCCGACGAAGCGCACCACCGTGGCCTCGCTCACCCGGCAGGATTCCGCCAGCTCTTTGGTGGTCATGAACATGGCCTTCCGGGGGTTTTCGACGATGAACCGGCCCAGGATCCGGCCTTTGGGGGTGAGGGAGGCGATTTGGTCGGCGATCTCCCGAATGACCGGTCGTGAAAGACGGTTATCCATCGGAATGTCCTTTCTTCTGCTTTTTGAATGATTTATTACATTTCGCCAGGCTTTGCAACAGGTATGTAATATAAGGTTAAAATGCCTGTAGGTCTGGGATAAATCCACATGATGAAAAAAAAATTTCATATAGTGCCTTTGATCTTGACATGAACTGTTACATTTTAGATGATCAAGGCAACCGGCGTGTTCATTGGCACCGCGGCGCCCGAAGCCACGGACAACCATCCATTCAGACAACGGCGAGGGGGATCGCATGTTCGGCAGAACCAAGCCCCTTTGGGGCAAACCCACCCGGCTCAAATCGAGCTACGATACGGTGATCATCGGCGGCGGCCTGCACGCCCTGGCCACCGCCTATTTCCTTGCAAAGGAGCACGGCATCACGGATGTGGCCATCCTCGAGAAGCGCTACATCGGGTTCGGCGCCGCCGGACGCAACACGGCGATCGTGCGGGCCAACCAGCGGACCCAGTACAACGTGCCGCTCTACAAGGAGGCCCTGGACCTCTGGCCGGTGCTCACCAAGGAGCTGGATTTCAACCTGATGTTCAACAACTGCGGGAACTTGAACCTCATGCACAGCGAGGCGGCCATGAAGGCGGCCCGCATGAGCATCGCCACCGCCCAGTTCCACGGGGTCGAGAGCCACCTGATCGACGCCAAGGAAGCCAAGGCGCTCGTGCCGGCATTGAACATCTCCGAGGACATCACCTTTCCCATCCACGGAGCCATGTTCCATCCCCCCGGCGGGGTCGTACGCCACGACGCCGTGGTCTGGGGGCTTGCCAAGGGGTGCGCCAAGCACAAGGTCCAGATCCATCAGCAGACCGAGGCCACGGCCATCCTCACCGAAGGCGGAAAGGTCACCGGGGTCGATACCTCCCGGGGTCGGATCCTCGCCAAACGGGTCCTGGTGAGCGCCGGCGGCTACAGCGCCGGACTGATCCACCACATGCTCGGCATCAAGCTGCCCATCTCCGTTCTGACCATCCAGGCCATGGTCACCCAACCGCTGAAACCGGTGCTCGACCACGTGGTCTCCTCCGGCGCCTACCACTGCTACGCCAACCAGACCTTGAAGGGCGAGATCGCCACCGGCGCCCACATGGATCCCTGGCCCAACTACACCACCCAGAACACGGCCCATTACATCAAGCACCAGGCCGAAGCCCTGTCCGACTGGCTGCCCTGCCTGCGCGGGGTCAAGTTCATGCGCATCTGGGGGGGGCTCGCCGACATGACCCCGGACATGGCGCCGATCATGGACGGAAACGACCCCATCGACGGATTTTACATGGACTGCGGCTGGGGATATTTCGGATTCAAGTCCTGCAGCGCGGCCGGCAAGTACATGGCCCGGTACATGGCCACCGGCAACTGTCCGGAGATGCTCCAACCGTTCAACCTGCGGCGCTACGAGAACCACCGGTTGATGGGGGAGACGGCCGCCCTGGTCACCTACACCCCGGACAACTGATGAAGGATCCCGCGGAAGGTTCGGGCGGTCGAGCGGCCCCGGGCTGCACACCGGATCCCCCGATCCTGCCGGCAAACCGACGAATCCGATGAGCGGAGGCAAAGCCTCCCAAAAGGAGATGCAATCATGGCCTTGACCCTCACCTGCCCCGTCTGCGGCAAACGCAACGGATACGAGTTCCGCTACGGGGGCGAAGACAAGGGACCGCGGCCGGCGGAAGAGGGGTTGACCCCCACCGCGTGGTGCGACTACGTCCATATGAACCAATGCACGGTCGGCGTCCAGAAGGAGTGGTGGTTTCACCGCGACGGATGCGGCGCCTGGTTCACGACCTACCGCGACACAACCAAAAACCTCGAAGTGGCGAAACCGGAGGGGAGCAAATGAACCGGCTTAACCAGTTGCCCACACTCCGCATCAATCCCTCGGAACCCCTGTCCCTGCGCTACCAGGGGAAAACCTACCAGGGCGTTGCCGGAGACACGGTAGCGACGGCCCTTTTCGCCAACGGCGTCCGGGTCTTTGCGCGCAGCCTGAAATACCATCGTCCCCGGGGGCTCTACTGCCTCGACGGCGAGTGCAGCAACACCTGCATGGACATCGACGGGGTTCCCAACGTCCGGGCCGAAAACACGCCGCTCAAGAGCGGCATGTCGGTCAAGGCCCAGAACGTCATGGGATCCGCCGACCGGGACTGGCTGGCGTTCATCGATAAGCTGGACTGGTTGATGCCGGCCGGTTTCTACTACAGGACCATGCACAAGCCGGCCGCCGTCTGGCCCATGGCCATGAAGCGGATCCGCAAGGCCGCGGGCCTGGGCGTCATCTCGCCGGACTACCAGATGGAAGGCCGATACGACGAAACCTTCCTCAAGGCCGAGGTGACCGTCATCGGCGGCGGCGCCGCCGGCATGAGCGCCGCCCTGGCCGCCGCGGCCTCGGGCCTGCGGGTGGTTCTTCTGGAGTCCCGGCCCCATCTGGGCGGCTGCTTCGATTACCGGGTCAGCCCTGCCGCCGACGGCACCCCGCTCTACCAACGGGCCCGGGACCTGGCCGAAGCGGTGGAACGGGCCGGAAACATCCGGGTGTTCAAGCACACGTCGGTGGTGGGCGCATACAACAACAATCTCATCACCGCTTTTCAGGTGGGCGGGGCCGAAGATGTCTTCACCGAGCGCTACATCGAGATCCGTTCGGATAGCGTCGTGGTGGCCACGGGGTGCATCGAACGGCCCCTGATCTTCGATCACAACGAGCGCCCCGGCGTGATGCAGGTGGGTTGCGCCCACCGCCTGGCCCGCACCTACGGGCTGCTGCCCGGCAACGAGGCGGTCTTCTCCGTGGGCCACGACCTGGGGCTGGAGGCCGCCGTCGACCTCTTCGACCTGGGGCTTGCCGTGCGCTGCGTGGCCGACATCCGCGAAGACGGCCAGCGCCCCGACCTGATGCTGGCCCTGGCCGAGCGCAAGATCCCGGTCCTCAAGGGATGGGTGGCCGTGAAGGCCTGCGGCGCCAAGCGCGTGAAGAAGGTCGTCCTCGCCACCGTGGACGGCACGGTCCGGCGCCACTTCCCCTGCGATCTTCTGGTGGCCTCCGCCGGCCTCACCCCGGTGACCGGCCCCCTGATCCTGGCCCAGGCCAAGATGGGCTACGACAGTCACACCGGATACTTCCTTCCAACGGAGCTCCCTGAAAAGATGTTTCCCGCCGGCCGCATCACCGGGGTGAACGACCCCGGTGCCATCGAGGCCTCCGGCCGCCTCGCCGGGATCCGGGCGGCGGTCGCCGCCGGCACGGACATGGCCGGGGTCCTGGCCGACGCCCAGCAAGACGCCGCGGCCCGGCCGGGTCCGGAGCGCGGCTGCAAGCTCGTCACGGCGCCGGTGAAGGGCCGCAAGAGTTTTCTGTGCTTCGATGAAGACACCACCGTCAAGAACATCAAACAGGCCATCGCCATGGGCTTCGACGTCCCCGAGCTGATCAAACGCTTCACCTCGG
>JBJKPT010000645.1:0-2978 GCA_046706045.1 Desulfobacterales bacterium | reverse complement strand
CCCCGTGGCTCGATTCGCTCGGAAATGGCATTTGCATACCGGCTTTTCACCGTAGTCGCCACGGCCGCTGGTTCCTTACACCCGGCTGCCGGCCGATCCATCGGGGGCTTTTCTTTCCGCCATCCGCCGGGATTCGGCGGCCAGTGCCCGCTTGATCCGGGCGCCGGCTTCGGCGGGGAGGCCCCGGCCGTTTTCCTCGAACCCGCAGTCGCCGTCGAAGTCGCGGCAAACGCGCCGCAGGGTGAGCATCTGGTGCCAGCAGGCATTGCTGTTTTTGCAGACCCGCCGGCGAATGCGAAGAAGCAGCCAATGGACCGGGCCAGCCCGTTCGTCCAGAGCACGCGAAGCCCGTTCCGTAAATTTGCGGCAATTGATGAACCAGTCGTACACGGCATTTTCTCCCGGCCGGGGGCGCCGCCGGCGTCAATGCGACGGTCCGCCCCAGCTCAGTTCGAGGCATCGGCGAAGCGCCATGCGGGCCCGGTAAAGAATCACCCAGCTGTTGGCCTCGGAGATGTTCAGGACTTCGCAGATTTCCTTGGTGCTCAAACCGTCCATTTCCCTCATGGTGAAGGCCCGGGCCATGCGTTTGGGCAGCTTCCGGAGGCAGACGGCCAACTGCTGCATGAATTCCTTGCGTTCATAAACGTTTTGCGGGTTCACGTCCCAGCGCTGGGGTGCCGTCGTCCACTCGCCCCGGGCATCGAAAAGGGCATCGATGGCCTCGGGGATCGACTCGAGGTCTTCAACGGGTCGTTCCCGCATGTCCTTTCGAATGAGATCGATGATCTTGTGTTTGAGGATCGAGGTCAGCCAGGTCTTTGCCGAGGAACGGCCCTCGAACCGGTCCCGACTCTTCAACGCGGCGAGAAACGTCTCCTGCACGAGGTCCTCGGCGCTCTCGGGCGAATGAATCCGTGCCAGGGCAAACCGGTAGAGGTAGTCGCCGTATTCGTCCACCCAGGATTCCAGTTCATCGATGCCGTGCGGGGGCGCTGAGCCGTGCGGGGTCATGATCCATATTCCGGTCGAAAAGGGCTTTCGTGAGCGGGGACGACATCGTGCCCGAACGGAAAGTGCGGGTTTGGGTCCGAGACGCCGCCGTATCGTTTCCGGCACGCGTTCCGACCGGCCACTTCATATTATGCCCCGATTCCACGTGTCAAGCCCATGGCCACGGCATGCAAGGACCGGTTCGGCAAGAAAAAATCCATTCGTTCCGACGGCCGGGCATTGATCGGCGACCGCCTGCGTTGCGCCGAGCGATTTCGCCCTCCCCTTCCCGGTCCGATCGCATCCCATCCGCCGGACAGCGGATCGCCGCGGCCGGAGCGCAAATCCGGAGGACGGTTTGCGGCGAATCGGGGATCGTGGTATACTTTTTCGCACCCGGAGAAGGCGACCGTTGCCGCTCCCGTGGACCCGAAGATGGAGACGAGATGATCCGCGCGTTCAATGCATTGGCCCTCGTTGGCATGGCGATCGGCCTTTTCTGGATGTCGGCCCCACCGGCCTTTTCCGCCGATCCGGCGAGCGTTCCCGAGGGCATGGTGGCCACGGTCAACGGGGTCGGCATTTCAAGGGCAGATTTTCTCCAGGTCTACCACGCGCTCCGCAACCGGGTCCAGACCCGGGTCGGAGCCTTGGAGCGCCGAGAACTCGAGCGCGAAGCCCTCAACAACTTGATCCGGCGGGCCGTGGCCCTCGACGAATGCCAAAAACAAGGCATCCAGGCCGACCCCCAGGCGGTTTCGAACGAAATCGCCGTGATGCAAAGCCGCTTCGCCAACGTCGCGGCCTTTGCGAGCGAACTGCGATCCGATGGTCTCACCCTGGACCGGCTGCGCCGCGAGGTGGCCAAGGACCTTGCCATTCGGCGGCTGATCGATTTGATGGTGCTGCCTTCGGTCAGCGTTTCCGAGGACGCGATCAAAGCCTTCTATTATGGAAATCCCATGTATTTTCAGCATCCCGACCAGCTCCATACCCGGGAGATCGCAATCCGCGTGGCCCCCGATGCCGATGCCGCCGCGCGCAATGCGGCCCGGGACCGGCTGATCGAGATCAAACACCGCATCGAAAACGGGGAGACCTTCGATGCCATGGCCCGGCTCTATTCCGAAGACGGCATGGCCAAAAACGGAGGTGACCTCGGCTTTGTCGACCGGGACAAACTCGCCAAACCTTACGCCGAGGTTGCTTCCAACCTCGCCCCCGGCCAGGTCAGCGACCCGGTGCGCCTCTCAGACGGGTACCACCTGATCCAACTCGTCGCAAAAGCCGATGCCCATACCGTTTCTTACGACAGCGTCCACGACCTGCTCCTCGTCACCCTCAAACGCCGCAAGACGGATCTTGCGATCCGGGCCTACCTGGACGAACTGAGACAGCACGACGACGTCCGCATCGCCCTGCATTAAGGGCTCGCGCAAAAATGGATAGATATTTTATGCATCCCGGCCTCCGGCCGCCTTTGAGCGATCCTCGACCACAAAATCCTCGAAATAGGGCTGCTATTCCTGCGGGTTTGCGATTTCGGATCGAACAAATTTAACTCCAATCCGGGCGCCTAAAACCCCCATTCATTTTTGTTCGAGCCCTATGCTCAAAAACCTGGATTGCGCTTGACGGGAGCCATCCAATACCCTATATGGCATTTATGTACTAAACGATATTCATTTATTATTGTCGCAAATGGTTCCGGCACCTTCAAAAACGTTGCTCCGAACGCCCAACTCGCCGAGAATCCTATGCGATGGGCTCGGATTGAATGGTTCGGATTTCGAATTCGCGCATCGCAATGGCTGCTTCCTCCTCTTTTCCGGAGGCACCTGAGGGCGCTCGTTTTTCGGGTGACGCCTCGTGCGGTGCAATGCCGTCCGCCCCCAACCGTAGCCGGAGGTCGCCCGATGGATTTAAAGACCAGACTTGAAACAGGAACGTTTGCCGTCCTGGCGGAAATGGATCCACCCAAGGGC
>JBJKPT010000644.1:0-1658 GCA_046706045.1 Desulfobacterales bacterium | reverse complement strand
AGACCCCTCCTGGCTCGTCACGGATTTCGTGTCCTCGGTCGAGGTGGTCGATCCGCACACGGTCAAATTCGTTCTGAAACACCCCTGCGCCTACTTTCCGGCCCTCGTCGCCACCCCACCCTACTTTCCGGTGGACCCGAACATCTACCCGGCCGACAAGATTGTCGGAAACCCCTCCGAGCTGAAGGGTGGAAAGCTCGTGGGACTCGGTCCCTATGAATGCACGTCCTTCAAACGCGACGAAGAAATCGTTCTGGACGCCAATCCGAATTTCTACGGGGAAAAACCGAAAAACGACCGGATCGTCATCCGCACCTTTGCCGATGCCACCACCATGCGTCTTGCCCTTCAGCGCGGCGACTTGGATTTTGCCTTCAAGAGCTTAAATCCTTCGGATATCAAGAGCCTGATGAAACATTCGAAACTGAGAACCATCAAGGGACAGGGCCCTTTCATCCGCTACCTCTGCTTCCAGTGCCAAACCCCGCCGTTTAACGATAAGGTCGTGCGCCAGGCCGTGGCCGCCGCGATCAACCGCCCGCAACTCATCCGGAAGGTCTACCTGGGCCTGAATTCGCCCCTTTATTCCATGGTGCCGAAGGGCATGTGGACCCACATCGACCCGTTCATGACCAAGCTGGGCGATGGCAACATCCGACTCGCGAAAAAGCTCCTGACCTCCCGCGGGTTCAATGCCAATCACAAACTGAAATTCACTTTGTGGTACACCACGAGCCATTACGGCGATTCCGAGGTCGACCTGGCCGCGGTCCTCAAAGAACAGTTGGAAGCCACGGGGGTCATGCAGGTGAATGTCCGCTCCGCCGAATGGGCCACCTACAAGCAAAACTATGAAAAGAAGATCATGCCCCTCTACCTCCTCGGCTGGTATCCGGACTTTATCGATCCGGACGACTACACGGCGGCATTTGCCAGCACCACCGCTTCGGCCGGAAACGGGATTTTCTTCTCCAACCCGACCTGGGATGCCATGTTCACAAAAGAGGAGACGAGTTCCAACGAGAAGACCCGGGCCGAAATTTTCAAGCGCATTCAGAAGATGTGGACGGATGAAGTGCCGACCGTTCCGATCTTTCAGGGAAACCTCTTCCTCTTTAGCCAGAAAAACGTCCGCGGGATCAAGATCTCCCCCACCCTCCAGTTGCTCTATTCGCCCATTCACTTCGTAAAATAAATCTTTGCCCGAAGGGTGCCCGTTTTCAAACGGACACCCTTCGGCTCCGGATTTGAATTCATGAAAAATCTCTTCCGATACATCATCACGCGCGCCCTGTTGACGATCCCCATGCTGCTCATCCTGTTGAGCATCGTGTTCGTGGTGCTGCATGTCATGCCGGGAGATCCGATCCGCTCGATGCTCGGGGGGCATGCCCCGCAGTCCCTCATCGAGGCGAAACGGCACGAACTCGGCCTCGACCGCCCCCTGATCGTCCAATACGGCAGATACTTGAAGCAGATTGCCCACTTGGATCTCGGCAACTCGATGGTTTTTCAACAACCGGTCATCGACGCCATCAAGGACAAACTCCCGGCCACCATCGAACTCTCCTTTTTCGGGATGCTCATCTGCTTGCTGGTGGGCATCCCCCTCGGAGCTTACGCCGCCGACAAACGGCGATCGCCGCAAGACTATCTCG
>JBJKPT010000643.1:0-2501 GCA_046706045.1 Desulfobacterales bacterium | reverse complement strand
CCCGCCGGTACGCCAAACGCCAGATGACCTGGTTTCGTGCCGATCCGCAATTCGTCTGGGTTTCGCCGGATGCCGTCGACGCCGCGAGCGTCCGTATCGCGGCGTTTCTCGGCCGGCCTCCGGAATGAGGCAGGAGTGGGGACGTCGAGGGTTTCAACGAATCGGGAAAGATCAGGGTCCAGTATGAAAATCGCCATTGCGCAGGTCAACACGATCATCGGGGATTTCGACCACAACATCGGACGAATGCGGCATTTCATCGCCCGGGCCGCGGCCCGGGGCGCTCAGCTCATCGTGTTTCCGGAACTGGTGGTCTGCGGCTACCCCCCCCGGGATCTTCTGGAACGCGACGATTTTGTGGATGCCAATCGGGCCGCCTTCGACCGGCTGATGGCCGATACCCGGGGCATCGGGGTGATCTGCGGGCTGGTCGAACGCAATCCGGCCCGGGAAGGAAAGGCCCTTTTCAATGCGGCGGTGCTTTTCGAAGACGGCCGCATTCTTCATACCGCGCGAAAACGGCTTCTGCCCACCTACGACGTTTTCGACGAAAGCCGGTTTTTCGAGCCGGGCGCGGTCTGCGAGGTGTTCACCTACCGCGGCACGCGCATCGGATTGACCATCTGCGAGGATACCTGGAACGATCCCGACGTCATCTCGCGGCGGCTCTATCACGTGGACCCGGTGCAGGCCCTGGTCGCAAAGGGCGCCGAGATGATCGTCAACGTCTCGGCCTCGCCGTTTCACATGGGCAAACGCGCGTTCCGATTTTCCATGTTCCGTACCCTTTCCGCCAAGTACCGGGTGCCCCTCATCTATGCCAACCAGGTCGGCGGAAACGACAGCGTCCTGTTTGAGGGGTTCAGCGCCGTGTTCGACAAAGCCGGCACGATGGTGGGCCGGGCAACCGATTTCGAAGAGGATCTGATCGTCTGGGACACCGATCGCCCGGAGCATTCAGACCCCCTGCATCCCGTGGCCGAAGACGACATGGATACCCTGCTGGGCGCATTGGTCATGGGCACCCGGGACTACGTGACCAAGTGCGGTTTTTCCAAGGCCGTGATCGGGCTGAGCGGCGGCATCGACTCGGCCCTCACCGCGTGGATCGCCGTGACGGCGCTCGGAGCCGAAAATGTGGCCACCGTCTTCATGCCCTCGCGCTACACCAGCCGTGACAACCACGAGGACACCCGCCGCCTTGCCCTAACCCTCGGGATCGATTACCGGGTGATTCCCATCGACGGGATGTATGAAGGCATGCTGCGCCACATCTCTCCGGAATTCGGGGGCGGCCGTCCGTCCGTGACCGAGCAAAACATCCAGGCCCGGCTCAGGGGGACCCTGCTCATGGCGATTTCCAACAAAACCGGGGCGCTGGTTCTTTCCACGGGAAACAAATCCGAGTTGGCCGTCGGCTATTGCACCCTCTACGGAGACATGAACGGAGGGCTGGCGGTCATCTCCGATGTGCCCAAGACCACGGTCTATGCCCTTTCCCGGCGGATCAACCGCGACCGGGAAATCATTCCCCGCCGGATCCTGGAAAAGGCGCCGTCGGCGGAGCTCGCCCCGGATCAGACCGATCAGGACGACCTGCCGCCCTATCCCGTGCTGGATGCCATCCTGAAAGGCTATGTGGAGGAGTTTAAATCCGTGGGGGAACTGACGGCCCTGGGCTTCGATGCCGAGACCGTCCGGGGCGTGATCCAACGGGTGGATCGAAACGAATACAAGCGCCACCAGGCCGCCCCCGGGTTGAAGGTGACCTTCAAGGCCTTTGGGGAGGGCCGGCGCTACCCCATCGCCAAACGCTTTGTGCCGGGCGCATCGGCGTGATGCGCCGGGACGGGCGATCGAAGCGATTTCTGCCCTTATCCGCGTGTTTCCGGGCAAGCCTCCGGCCGGGGCGCCCCCAGGCATTTTCCCTGCCAGGTGTCCCGTTCCACCAGGCGCCGGTGGATTGCTTCGCGGGTCACCCGTTTGTCGAGCGCCCAGTCCGGAGCCACCAACTCGTCGGGATGGGGGTCTCCGGTGAGCCGATGGATCACCACCCCGGCCGGCAGCCGCTCGAGGGTGTCGCAAACGGCCTCGACGTAATCGGGCTGAGGCATGGGTGCGTATCGGCCGGCCCGGTACCATTGATCGAGGGGGGTGTCCCGGATGACGTACAAGAGGTGGAGCTTCACCCCGTCGATTGCGGAAGCGGCGAGCGCTTCGGCCGTGGCCCGCATGTCGCCGCGGTCTTCGCCGGGAAGCCCCAGGATCACGTGCGCGCAGATCCGGATGCCCCGGCCCTTGGTTCTTTCCACGGCCCGGAAAAAACAGGCCGCGTCGTGGCCCCGGCCGATCGCCGCAAGGGTCCGGTCGCGGGCGGACTGAAGGCCGTATTCCACCCAGACCCGTGAGCGCCTTGCATAGGATTCGAGAAGGGCGAGGCGCTCGTCGTCGACGCAGTCGGGCCGGGTGCCGATGGCAAGCCCCACGATGCCGGGCACGGC
>JBJKPT010000642.1:0-4223 GCA_046706045.1 Desulfobacterales bacterium | reverse complement strand
GCCCAACGAAGCGAGAGTGGTGCAACGACGGTGCCCGAATACGACGGCCCGCCGATTCCCGGCCCTGGCGGTTTTGACGACGACATTCCCTTCTGATCGGCCCCGGTTTCGGATTCATGACGTGCGGCGTCCGGCATCCGGGGGGCTTCCCCGGGTTGTCGGGCGATCATCGGAATTCGAAAACCCGGACCAGGCCCGTCACCCATTCCCTCCAAAGCACCTGTGCGCTTGCGCATTCGAATTTCATTCTTAGCGTTTCTGCTCATCACCGGTGTCGCATGAACGCCCGGCCGTATCCGCCCCGGCCCTTGCCGCGGTTTGGCAGCACCGGCCGCTGCATGGACGATGCCCCACGGCATCATCGGATCGACGCGGCGTGCCGTAGTTCCTATTTTGATGAGCCAAACGGCGCGCGCCCTTTTTCGAGAATGCGACGAAACACCGGATTCACGACACCCCAGCCGTTTCTCGGCAGGCGGTCTTACCATGCCCCACGCAATAAGGAGGCCCAGCCATGACCGATGATGTCTTCAAAGGATTCGCCACCCGGGCCGTTCATGCCGGGCACACCCCGGATCCGACCACCCACAGCCGTGCCATCCCACTTTACCAGACCACGTCCTTTACCTTCGAGGACACGGCCCATGCCGCGGATCTTTTCGGACTTCGAAAATTTGGAAATATCTATACGCGAATCATGAACCCCACCACCGATGCCCTCGAGCAGCGCATTGCGGCCCTGGAAGGCGGGGTCGGTGCGCTGGCCGCAGCCTCGGGGCAGGCGGCCGAAACCCTTGCGCTGCTCACCCTCTGCCGGGCCGGGGACGAGATCGTTGCCTCTACCGACCTTTACGGCGGCACCGTGAGCCTTTTTTCTCACACCTTTTCCAACCTCGGCATCCGGGTCCGGTTCGTTTCCCCGGACGACTTCGGTGCCTGGGAGTCGGCCATAAACGACAGGACCCGGGCCCTTTACACCGAAACCATCGGCAACCCGAAGCTCAACATCGTCGACATCGAACGCATCGCCCGGATCGGTCGAGGCCACGGGGTGCCTCTGGTGGTGGACAACACCGTGACCTCACCCTATCTCCTGCGGCCCTTTGAATTCGGTGCGGCGGTGGTGGTCCACAGCGCCACCAAGTTCATCGGCGGTCACGGCACCTCCATCGGCGGGCTGATCGTCGATGGTGGCAATTTCGACTGGGCCGGTTCCGGCCGGTTTGCCCATTTCGTCGATCCGGATCCGTCCTACCACGGGCTGAAATTCGTCGAGGCCTTCGGCAATATGGCCTTTATCCTCCGCGCCCGGGTCTTGGGATTAAGGGACATGGGGGCGACCCTGAGCCCGTTCAATGCGTGGATGTTTCTTCAGGGATTGGAAACGCTTCATCTGCGCATGGCCCGGCATTCGGAAAACGGTTTGGCCGTGGCCCGGTTTCTGGAATCGCACGACTGTGTCGATTGGGTGCGCTACCCGGGGCTGGAGTCGTCGGAAACTTATGATTTGAAAGAAAAGTACCTGCCCATGGGACAGGGTGCTTTGGTCGGGTTCGGCATCCGGGGCGGTCAGGTCTCGGCCGTGAAATTCATCGAAAGCCTCCGGCTGTTCAGCCATCTTGCCAACATCGGCGACGCCAAGAGCCTGGTCATTCACCCGGCCTCCACGACCCACGAACAGCTCACCGACGCCGAACAGGTCGCCGCCGGCGTCACCCCGGACTTTATCCGCTTGAGTGTAGGCATCGAAGATATCGCCGACATTCTCGGGGATCTGGATCAGGCCCTGGAAAAAGGGGTGGAATGCCGCCTGGTATCGTGAATCCCCGATGGGAAAATCCACCCGCCGGGGCGGGGCCCCGTGCCGCTGGCAGGGAGGATGAAGCGGTCACGGGGTGGGGGATCCGAAAGCGCCCATGGATCGAAACAGTGTCGGATTGGTGAGCACCGAGTATTTCACCTTTGGCAGCATTGAGGTGCCGATGCGGTTGGAATCCGGTGTCACGCTCGGGCCGGTCACCATCGCGTACGAAACCTATGGCGAACCGAACGCCGACCGCTCCAATGCCGTATTGATCTGCCATGCCCTGTCCGGGGACGCCCAAGCGGCGGCGATCCACAGCCCCCACGACAAACGAACGGGCTGGTGGGACAGCATGATCGGGCCGGGCAAGGCCTTTGACACGAATCGCTACTGGGTGATCTGCTCGAACATCATCGGCGGCTGCAAGGGCTCCACCGGCCCCAGCGCCATCAACCCGGCCAAGGACAAACCCTACGGGCTCGATTTTCCCATCATCACCGTGGGCGACATGGTTCGGGCCCAGCGGAGGCTCATCGATCACCTGGGCATCGAGCGGCTGCTGTGCACGGCCGGCGGGTCCATGGGGGGCTTTCAGGCCCTGGAATGGACCCTGCGGTACCCGGACCGCGTGGCCGCGGCCATCTCCATCGCTTCCTCGGCCCGGCTCTCGGCTCAGGCCATCGCCTTCAACGCCGTGGGCCGAAACGCGATCATCCGGGATCCGGAATGGCAAAACGGCCATTATTACGGCAGCGGCGGGCCCCTCCGGGGCCTTGCCATCGCCCGGATGGTGGCTCACATCACCTATTTGTCGGAACTTCAGATGGACGCGAAGTTCGGCCGCCGGCTACAGTCGGCCGACCGCTACAGCTATGATTTCACGTCGGAATTCGCCGTGGAATCGTATCTCGACCACCAGGGCGATACGTTCACCGCCCGGTTTGACGCCAACAGCTACCTTTACATCACCAAGGCCATGGATTACTTCGACCTCGCCGGTCCCTTCGGATCCCTGAAAGAGGCCTTCGGCGGATCGCGCGCCCGTTACCTCTTCGTCTCCTACAGTTCGGACTGGCTCTTTCCGACGGCCCAGAGCCGGGAGATGGTCCGCGCACTTCTCGCCAACGATCAACCGGTGTCGTTTATTGACATCGATTCGCCCTACGGCCATGACTCGTTTCTCATCGAAGTTGCGCGGCTGACCGATATCGTGACCGCTTTTCTGGCCGGCCTGACCCGGCGGCGGGAGACCCCGCCATGAACAACGGCTACGTTCATTCCCTGAGCCAGACCGACCGGGACATCATCATCTCCCTCATCCCCGAAGAGGCTCGGGTCCTTGATCTCGGCTGCGGCGATTGCCGGCTCCTGGGGGAGTTGGCCGAAAAGAAGGGGGTTACGGGCCGGGGGCTCGACATCGACGGCAACAGCCTGATCCGGGGCATGGCCCTGGGCATTCCGGTGGTGCACGCAGACCTGGACGAAGGGCTCGTCGACTTTCCGGACCAGTCCTACGATTACGTCATTCTCAACCAGACCCTGCAAGTGGTCAAACGCCCCCTGGATCTCATCCGGGAGATGCTCCGGGTGGGGCGGCACGGCGTGGTCGGGTTCCCCAATTTCGGCCATTGGAGCCTGCGCTCGGGGCTATTCTTCGGCGGGCGGGCGCCCAAGTCGCCCACCCTGCCGTTTGAATGGTACGACACCCCCAATATCCGGCAGCTCACCATCCGGGATTTCAAGCAGTTCTGCCGCGAAGAAGGCATTGCCGTGGAAACGGAGAGTCATCTTTTCGGCCAACACTGGCGCCGATCCCCGGTGCATGGCTGGTTGGCCAACGGGTTTTCCCTCATCGGGTTGTTCGTGATCACCCGGGCGGGAAGGGGATGATTCAAAAGAAGAGGTTGAACCTTAGGGTGGCGTACGCCGTCTCGCCGCAATGCGGAGGGGTTTGGCTTTGGCACGCGGACACGCTTTAAAAACGTTCAGCCGGGAATTTCCCGGGCAAGGAGGCCATGAATCCTTGATGAACCCCACCGTTGAGCGGATCGTGGAGCGGGTCGGCACCGTGGTGCTCGGCAAAGCCGAGCAGGTCCGGTTGGCCCTGAACTGCATCTTTGCCGGCGGGCACCTGCTCATCGAGGATCTGCCCGGCATCGGAAAGACCACCCTCGCCAAGGTCCTCTCCCGGTGCCTCGGTCTTGATTTCCAGCGGATCCAGTGCACGAGCGACATGCTTCCCGGCGACATTCTCGGGGTGTCGATCTACGACCGGGGGGCCGGCCGTTTTGTCTTTCATCCCGGGCCGATCTTTTCCCAGGTGCTTCTGATCGACGAGATCAACCGGGCCACGCCCAAAACCCAGAGCGCACTGCTGGAAGCCATGGAAGAACGGCAGGCGACCGTGGACGGAAAGACC
>JBJKPT010000641.1:0-2727 GCA_046706045.1 Desulfobacterales bacterium | reverse complement strand
GTGGAAATGATGCGCCCCGCCCATACCGTCCCCCGGCGCCGTAGAGAAAACAGCGCGGCGTTTTACTCTACCGCGGAACACGAATGCGCGCCGGGTCGGCGTGCCGCCGGCGATGTCTGCCGGCATCGAAGTCGGTGCCGAACCATCCGTCAAGGACGCAGATCGCCACAATGGGGGCGGAGATCATGGCCTCCATCAGGAACCCGGCCACCAGGAGCATGGCCATGGCCGGGGGTTTGAGGATCCGGTGGACGCTCCGCCGCACGAACCCTTGCTTTTGACGTGTCATGGTCGATTGCTTTCCGCAAAAACCGGCCGGCCGGATCAAAGTGGCCGGGCATTGCCTGGTGTGCGTCCACGAATCGGCGATTTTGCGTGAGTTCAAAGCGGGCGGACGATTTGAACCGCAGGGATAGGGGGCTGGTTCGAGGATTCCAATCGGCGCGCCCGGCGCAGAAATCGCGGTAAAGAGCCGTTTGTGGATGGGCACTGCTTAGCACATTCGACCGGACGCGGCAACCGGTCCCGTGAGCGCCGCACCAAATTTCTCCTCGAATGGCGACCGGCAATAAAAAAAGAGGCACCGTCTGTTGCCGCCCTATTTCGGCGGCGGCGATTTTTTTGTCGACAGCCGGACGAACACCGCATCGTTTTCGCTGTCTTTCTCTTTGCGTTGACGCTTTTTCCTTTGCCGGCCCTGTCCCGGGGTCGGTCCCGGGACAGGGAAGCGTCTGCGCTGCTGCGGGTGTGCCCACCCGGATGCCGTCGGTTCGGATCGTATGATCGTTTCCATGAGGTTATCCTCCATCTTTCAATCCAGTTATCGGCATGTTGGGATGAATCTTGATTTTTTTCGCTGCATCCTTCCGGGGGGAGGGCCGGGTTTGACACGCTTTGCAGGTTTCCCTATAACCCCGAAAAGGCACGAAAAAATCCGGGACATACGCCCATGTATATTTCCGCTTTTGCCCACAGGGACCGCTTTTTCGACATCACCCAGCGGTGGCTGTCCTCGCGTCTGCACCCGAACGATCCGATGCAGATCACCCGGATCCTCCATTACGATGGCTTCATTGCCTGGCAGACCTTGCTCCAGTTCATTCCCCGGCTGCTCGACCCTCTCTGCCCGTCGCCGATCTATGCGCGTCCGATCCACCTCAAACGGGATTTGAAAGACTTCATCTGCAATGGTGCCGCGACGAACGCCTCCGGACGCATCCGGGAATTGATCGCCAACTACCGAACCATGCCGGAATATTACTATGTCGGGGCACCGATTTCCGGTCGGCTTTTCCATGACCGGCACAACCGGCCCATCTGCTTTTGCCGTCTCAAGCGCGTTCGGCGTATCGCGGAAAAGGCGGCCCGTTACGTCTCGATGCATATTTTCAAGGACGTCAAACAGGAAGCGGCGGGGCTTTCCCCCCAAGGGCTGCGCCGGGGCCGTCTGCCCGCCGCCCTTTTGGCTGCCGCCGAACAGCGGATCATGCGAGGCATTCGCACCGAGGGCATCCGTCTGCCCATCCAGGCCATCACCCTCAAGGACGTGCTCGGCATGAAGGTGATCGACACCGGCTTCGGTGAAACCGGCATCGAACGGACCATCGACGCCATGGAAGGGGTGACCATCGTCGAAAAAGAGCGCCACGAGGGTCATTACAACGCCGTTCACTATGTCGTCGAGCTCACCATCGCCCCCGAGCGCCTGGACCAGGCATTTTCCCGAATCGCCGAGCATTCGATTTTCGTGGAGAGCGGTCTGCCCGAAACGCGGATCACCGAAGACTTCCACGCGTTTCTCGCCTCAGGGCTGGACACCGTCCAGACAGACCTTATCCTGACATCGCTCGATGAGCTGATCGAATCGGAGATCGGCCGCAGCATGCACGAGCTCCGGGTGTTTCGGCAACGCCGGCAGCTTTCCTACTATGGGAACATTCCCATAAACATCGGTTACATTCTGGAATACATGCTGGCGGTGGGGATCAGCCCGGCCGTCGCGATCGATGAGATCCCCATCAAGATCTGGGGCCGGTACCTTCCGGACACCATCGATCATCACATTCGGCAACTCTACGGGTTGCCCATCGAAACGCCGGTGGTCGTCTGAAGACCTTTCTGAAAATGACGGCCCAAAAACGAATCGGACAGGGGGCCGCACCCATCGCAACCTCGAAAGGAAAACGCCGACTTGGTCTCATGGCAGGATTATCTGGACCGGCACCGCGATCGCTTCGTCGCGGAGCTCGTGGACTTTCTCCGGATCCCCAGCGTCTCGTCCCTCTCCGAGCATGCCGACGATGTGAAGCGGGCGGCCCGCTGGGTGGCCGAGCGGTTGACGGCGGCGGGCGTGGAATCGGTGGCCGTATTGCCGACGGGCGGTCACCCCGTGGTTTACGGCGACTGGCGAAAGGCCCCCGGCGCACCGACGATTCTGGTCTACGGGCATTTCGACACCCAACCCGCCGATCCCATCGCCTTGTGGGACACGCCGCCCTTTTCTCCGGAAATCCGCAACGACAACGTCTATGCGCGGGGAGCCTCGGACGACAAGGGCAACATGCTCATTCCGATTCTCGCCGCCGAGGCCCTATTGACATGCACGGGCCGGTTGCCGGTCAACGTGAAATTTCTCTTCGAAGGGCAGGAGGAAATCGGCAGCCCGCAATTGGCTGCCTTCGTTGAGGCCCAGCGCGAACGGCTCGCCTGCGATCTGGTCTTAAGCGC
>JBJKPT010000640.1:0-7322 GCA_046706045.1 Desulfobacterales bacterium | reverse complement strand
ATGGATGTGCCGAGGTTTAAAATCGCCGCCTCGTCTTCCACGAGCAAGACGGTTTCCGAACCGTTGAGATTTTTTGAGGGGAGGCTATGTTCCGGTATCTCCGCGGCTTTTTCCACCACCGGCAGATAAATTTTAAACGCCGTTCCCTTCCCCGGTTCGCTGTAGACGTTGATGTACCCGTTGTTCTGTTTGACGATTCCGTATACGGTGGGAAGGCCCAGGCCCGTTCCCCGGCCCAACTCCTTGGTGGTATAAAAAGGTTCAAAAATATGCTCAAGGGTCTGCCTGCTCATCCCGGATCCGGAATCGCTTATTGCCAGCATCGCAAACCGGCCGGGAGTAAATCCGGCATGGGCCTCGCAGTAGGTCTCATCGAGCACCGCGTTCGCGGTTTCGATGATCACCTCCCCCACCCCGGCAATGGCGTCCCGGGCGTTGACCAGGATATTGACCAGGACCTGGTCCACCTGGGTGGGGTCCATCTTGACCCTCCCGAGAAACGGACCCGGTTTCCACACCAGATCGATATCTTCCCCGATCAACCGCCTCAGCATCTTGAGCATGCCCGAAATGGTATCGTTTAGGTCCAAAACCACGGGCTGCACGGGCTGCTTCCGGGCGAACGCCAGAAGCTGCCGGGTGAGGGCGGCCGAGCGCTGGGCGGCTTTTTGGATCTCCAAAAGATCCTTGTGGAGCGGCTGCGCGGGCGCCACCTGCAGCAGCGCGATCTCGGTATAACCCATGATGACCCCGAGCATGTTGTTGAAATCATGGGCCACCCCGCCGGCCAGCCGGCCGACGGACTCCATTTTCTGTGCCTGCCGGAACTGGGCTTCCAGGGTTTCCTGATCGGTAATGTCGCGGGCCGTGGACAGTCCGCCGGTGACGTTGCCGTTTTCATCCTTCAGCGCCCGGCACCACCAGGCGAGCAGGCGTTTTTTCCCGTCTTTGCGTCGCTGCCAGCTTTCCACATAGATCACCTCTTCTTCGCCGTTCAAAAGCGGCTTCGCCGATTCACCGGTTTCCTGCTCCCCATCAAGATAATGGCGGGTTTCTTTTCCGATGACATCGTCACCAAAAAACTTGAATCCGGCCGGATTCGCCCACGTGTAAACCAGCCCGGTGTCCACTTCCATGACGATGTCCGGGATGGCGGAAAGAAGCGCTTCCTGCCGCGACGCCAATCGTTGCAGCATCACCTCCTGCTGTTTTCGCCTGGTGATGTTGGCGAATACGCCGTGGGTCCTGGCTATCGAACCGTCAAGGGTCCGGCCGATGCGTCCTTCAAAGGAGACGCTGATGACGGATCCGTCCTTTCGTTTCAGGTCGAATTCATCGCCATGCGCTTCACCGGTGATTTTATACGCGTCAAACCGGAATGGAAACAATCGGGGGCTATCCCCGGCAAGAAAGTCGGCAAACCGTTTGCCGATGACCTCCTCCCGGGCGTATCCCGTTTCGGCCAGCCAGGCGGCATTAACCTCCAGGATGTTTCCCCGCGGGTCCAGCGACTGGTAGGGCAGCGGGGATTGTTCATGCAGCAGCCGGAACCGGGCCTCGCTTTCCCGAAGCGCTTCCTCCGACTGTTTCCTTTTGGCGATTTCCCATACGATATCCGCCAGATAAGAGACGGTTTCCACATCTCTTCCCGTGTAATCCGTGGGCTTGTTCCCCACGCCCAGAATGGCCGCGACGCGCCCTTCCCTCAGGATGGGCACCACCAGTTCACGGATGACGGCGGCATGCCCCTCCGGCAGTCCCTTCTTGTGCGGCAGCGAGTTGTAATCGTTATGGATTACGGGCTTTCGGGTGTGAACGCAATCCACCCAGACGCCGGCCCGGTCGATCCCGTAATGGAGGCCTTTCCCTTCCACCCGGCAGAATTCCGTGACGGTCCGCGTGGACCATGCCTGAAGTGAAAGGGTTTTCTGATCTTCGTCCACAAAATGATAAAATCCGATGGGGCTTCGGGTCAATGCGCCGACTTCATCGAGCGCTTTCCGGAGGAGCTCTTCAAGCGAGTGGACGGCGGCGTATTCCAGCAGTCTCAGACGGGCAAGAATCAGATTCTGGATTTCGCGTTCCTGGGTCTGGTCCCTGAATACCAGGACAACGCCGGTGATCTCTCCCCGCCCATCCCGAATGGGGGCGCCGCTGTCGGAAATGGGTATCTCTTTTCCGTCTTTGGTCACCAGCGCGGTATGATTGACAAACCCGATCACCAGTCCTTTTTGCAGGACTTTCCGAACCGGATCTTCCGCTTTTTGGCCGGTTTCCTCATCGATGATCCGAAACACGCCTTCGGCCGGCTTTCCTTTTGCCTCTGCCTCCGTCCAGCCGGTCAACTGTTCGGCGACCGGATTCATTTGACGGATGGCCCCGTTCGCATCCGTGGTGATCACCGCATCGCCGATGCTGTAGAGGGTGGTTTTAAATTCCTCCCGGGTCTCGGCACGGCCCCGCTCGGCCCGGTAAAGCGCCTGAAACGTCTTTTTCCCCTGACGTTTGTACAAGAAGGCGATGAACGCACCCGAGAAAAGCACCAGGGCAAGGGTCAAGAACGCGATAAAATAGGCATCGTGGCGGGCTTCGGCAAAAATTTCATCGCCGTCCACCTTGGTTACCATGAACCAGTCGGATCCCGGCACGGGGCGGATATCCGAAAGCACCCTTACCCCCCGGTAATCGTTTCCCTCGAATTCGCCGGATGTTCCCGTCGCCGCCCGCGCCGCCGGCAGATCCGTTTTCGATAACGGGATTCGCACGGAAAGCGGCGGCCCGGGCCGGTGGCGGAGCCGGCTCAAAAACTGGATGTCGTCTCCGTCTTTTCCGACCAGCAGGGTTTCGGCGCTCCTGCTCGGCAACGGCCATCTTTGGATCAGGGGATAAAGGAATGTTTCCGGATCGGTGCGCAGAATGAGCACGGCCAGGGGCCGGTTTTTTTCATCGCCTACAGGGGCCGCCACATCCAGACAAATCCCGCCGCTCACCGGGCAATGGAAAAAATCGCCAAAGAGCGCCTTCCGTGATGCAGCCGCCCGCGCAACCAACGCCTTGGTGTTTCCCCTTAAAACGGCAAGCCCCGGGTTCAGCGAGAAAAGAACGCGGCCATCCGGCATGGCCAGAATCACGTTCTCATACCTCTCAAAATCCCGGAACCGTTTCAGGTTTGACCGAATGGCCTCGATCAATGCCGGATCACCGGGGGCGGCTTTCAGGCGGCGGACCGCATCCCGCAACAAGGGGGATGCCGAATTCAGGCGGACATCGTCCAGGCGTTCCTGCCGCCAGGAGACGATCTGTTTGGCTTTTAAATCCGCAATGGCTTTCAGCTCATTGTATTTTTCGCCTTTAATGACGGCCAGTTCGTGCCGATAGAACCGGTACCCGCCGGTTGAAAGGATCAGGGCGATCACGAAAAACAATGCGGACAGCGGCCATTTTAACGGGTCTGATGTTCTGGAATCCGTCATTTTTTTGATATGCATCGGCAACCGGCGATGGTCCCCCACGCATCGGTGAACGTCTCGTAAAGAGTGTCCATCTCAAAACGGCCCGTTTGTGCGATTTCTGCGTTGGCCGATCGATTGGGATCCTTGAAATAGCTTCGTTATTTCTCCGGTTCCAATCATCCGTCCGCCTTGACCTCACGCAACATTGCCGATCTTGGGATGGGCACGAAACGGCCCGAAAACCCGGATCGTAACGGCAACCCATCGCCTGTTCTCGATACCGGCATCCTCCATGCCGCACACTTTGATAGCAATAGGCATGCCACGATTTGGATTCGTCCCGCAACGTCGGATGAAGTTTATCAACGGATCGTCGTTCGTCTCCAACCGGCAATGGGGCGCGGGTTCAAGCCGGGCGGACGAATTGAATCCTCAAAACGGGACACGAATTCTGCCGTTTAAATCACCCCCCGACCTTGAAATCATGGATCAGCGGAAGGATAGTGGGAAATGATGGAACCTTCCGAGCGGACGGCATTCTTGCTAAATGCGAGGCGTCCATGACACACCCGGCACCTCCGCCGGAGACACCCCCTTTGACAAGGGTCAAGACCCCGTGGATCCGGCGCTCCATTGCAAACGACCTGATCCTGGGCTTCGTGCTGGTCGTACTGCTGGTTTCCGGGGTCGTGCTGGCGATCAATTACGCCCTGGTGGCGCGGCAGAACCGGCTGCGCAACGAGCACCGAATTCAGGAATACCTGGCCTACCTGGTGGAAAGCCTCGAAATCCCCCTCTGGAACCTCGACGATGCCACCGTCGAAAAAGTGGGCGAGGCGTTTTCCAACAACGTGCTCGTGGCCGGCCTGAAGGTGGTCACCAGCGATGGCCGGGTGGTGTACGCCTTTCACCGGCCCGGCGAGACCGACCGGATCTCCCGCACGGGTGTCATCACGCATGACGGCGAACGGATCGGCCGCGTCGAAATCGCCGTTTCCCCCAGGCTGGACAAGGAAAACAACCGGCACTGGCTTGTATCCGGCATCGTGATGGCATTGGTGACGGCACTGATCCTCACCCTTGTGGCAGGCCTGCTGTTTCGCTTCCTGTTAAACCGCCCCCTGGGGATGCTGATCGAGGGCATCCAGCGGGTGGCGGACGGCGATTACGATTACACCTTCCCCCCGGTCGCGCAGGACGAAATCCAGACCATCGCATCCCATTTTCACCGGATGGCCGAGCAGATCCGGTCCCGGGAGCAGTCCCTGGCCGAAACCAACGCCCGGCTCAACGGAATTCTCGATTATGCCCCGGCGGCGATTTTCATAAAGGACCGCGAGGGCCGCTATATCCTGGTCAACCGGAAATTCGTTGAACTGTCCGGCCGGGAAGCGCGGGAGTGCCTGGGGCGAACCGACCGGGACATTTTTACCGGGGACACGGCCCGCCAACTGATGGAAAACGACCGCCGGATCCTGGAACGGGATCTGCCCATGGAAATCGAAGAAACTTTCGCAATCGACGGTGAAACCTGGACGTATCTCTCCGTGAAGTTCCCCTTGAAAAACGAAGCGGGCGAAACCTACGCCGTCTGCGGCATCGCCACCGATATCACGCCCCGAAAAGAAGCCGAAGAAGAGGTCCTGAGGCTCAACCAACAACTGGAACGGCGCGTGAGCGAGCGCACCTCCCAGCTCGAGGACGCGAACCGCGATCTGGCCCTGGCCGTGCGCGAGGCCGAGGCGGCCAACCAGGCCAAAAGCGAATTCCTTGCCAACATGAGCCACGAAATCCGAACGCCCATGAACGGCGTGATCGGAATGATCGAGCTGCTGCTGGATACTCAGGTGAGCCCGGAGCAGCAAAACAACCTCGGCATGGCCAAAAACTCGGCCAACGTTTTGCTCACCCTTCTCAACGACATCCTGGATCTTTCCAAGATCGAAGCGGGCCGGATGATCCTGGAATCGATCGCATTCGATGTGGCCGCCACCGTCGAAAGCGCTGCCGAAGCCCTGTCGGTCAAAGCCCATGAAAAGAAGCTGGAACTGATCTGCCGCATCGATGCCGAAGTGCCCCATGCCGTCATCGGCGATCCGGGCCGGCTGCGCCAGATCCTCATGAACCTCGGCGCCAATGCCATCAAATTCACCGCGCAGGGCGAGATCGTCATCCGCTGCCGCGTGGCCTCCATCACCGACGATGCGGTAAACCTGGAATTTTCCGTGACGGACACGGGAATCGGTATTCCCAAACACCTCATCGATGAGGTGTTTGAAAGTTTTCGACAGGCCGACGGCTCCACGACCCGGCGCTTCGGCGGCAGCGGGCTGGGCCTGACCATCAGTCGCCAGTTGACCCGGATGATGGGCGGGGAGATCCGCGTGGAAAGCCGCGAGGGGCAGGGCAGCACCTTTTCCTTCACGGCACGTTTCGACCGCACGGCCCCGGCGCCTGCGCCCCGGTGGTCAGCGGCACAGGAATCCCTTCGAGGCCTGAAAGTCCTGGTCGTGGACGACAACGCCACCAACCGCCAGATCCTGATGGAAATGGTCCGCTCCTGGCAAATGCACTGCGTGGTGGCCGAAAACGGCCCTCGGGGCCTTGCGGTCCTTTCCGAGGCCGCGGCGAACCATCGCCATTTCGATCTGGTGCTGCTGGATATGGAGATGCCCGGCCTATCCGGCGAAACGCTCGCCCGCCGGATCGGGGAGGATCCGGCGCTTTCCGGCACCCGCATTGTCGTGCTCAGGTCCCCGGGCCGCCGGCCCGCCGGAACCGCCGAGCGCCCCCCTCGCGTCGACGCGTACCTGGTCAAACCGATCCGCAAGTCCGAACTTTTTGATCTAATTCAGAAAGTCATGCGACCCGGCGAGGAAGCGTCGCCGGCCGCGTCTCTTCGGCCGGCACCCGAACCGGCCGGGACCGGCACCGGGCTTCGCATCCTCCTTGCCGAAGACGACACCATCAACCAGCTGGTGGCGGAAAAGATCATCGCCAAATTCGGCCATCGCGCCGTGATCGCCGAAAACGGCGTGCAGGCACTGGAACTCCTGGCCGCCGAATCCTTCGACCTGGTGCTGATGGATGTGCAGATGCCGCTCTTGGACGGATTCGAAACGGCCCGGCGCATCCGCATCCGTGAAAAGGAAGCCCCCACCGATGCCCGGATCCCCATCATCGCCATGACCGCCCATGCCCTCAAAGGAGACCGGGAAAAATGCCTGGCGGCCGGTATGGATGACTACATCTCCAAACCGATCCGCCCCGACCATCTCAAAGCCGCCATCGAACGCTGGCGGCCGGCAAGTCGCCCGGGGGCCGACCCCGCCGCATCCCCCGGCCCTTCCCCGACGATGACGTAGCCCATCCAATGTTGGCGCTGCCTTTATCTCAAAAAAGGGAATGGCACGGCCATTGCTAATTATTACGAGACGAATACGGAAAAGGGTGCGTCCGGACCGGATGAGAAAACGGGTCGACTAAAGCAAAACCTACCGATATCACATCCTTTTTTCATGTCACCGCACCATTGCGTCCGGGCAGAGCCCGCCCCTGCGGGGGCGTTCCGTGAGGCCGAAACCGAAAAATCGGTTCTCCGGCATGTAAAAATTTCAGACACCCGTTTTCCCGGCAATGGGCGAAACCTTCATTTTTTTACATATATCCAAGCGGTTCTATTGCGAACGTTTCCCTTTTGCGAGAAAATCATTTCCCATAACCTGCGAACGTTTGCGTGATCCGGTTGGATACGAAGGCCTGAACCGCCATGTGGCATCGACTCACCCTGAAGGTGCGCCTGTTTCTGATCCTGGGAAGTCTTGCGATCATCTCATCGGCCGGCAGCATCCTTACGGTCTGGTACAGCCT
>JBJKPT010000639.1:0-3319 GCA_046706045.1 Desulfobacterales bacterium | reverse complement strand
CGGATAAACCGCTCGGATAGGCCGACAAAATTGCCGCAATCCCGGATGAGGAGCCGGTGCCGGGCCAGGGCGCGTTTGACCGCGGCCGCCGTATGGGCCCCGCCCAGCTCGCCGAGGACAAACGGGGTCCTGCCGGAAAACCACCGGATGCGGTCGTTTCCGGCAAACGCCGCCACGAACCGGTCCCGATCCTCGGCGAGCCGCGCACGGGACTCCCGGACAAACCGATCGGCCGCCCCCGTATGGGTGAAGATCCAGGCCACGGCCTCCTGGGCCAGGGCATTGACGCTCCAGGGCAGGGAAAGTCGCCGCATCCGATCGATGAGGTCGCGATGGCCCAGGGCAAAACCGATCCGCAATCCGGGCACCCGAAAAATCTTGGACAGGGAAAGGATCACGATCATGTTCGGGGCGAGCTTTCGGGTAATGGTCTGCTCCTCGGCATCCGCGACAAAGGGCAGGTAGGATTCGTCGATGACAAAGACCGTGCCCGGTACCGACCGGCACAGGGCCGCCAGTTCCGGTCCATCGATCATGGCACCGGTGGGGTTGTTCGGATTGCAGAGAATGACCGTGTCGTGGTTCCGGGCCGCGGCGGCCAGGTGCCCGGGGCT
Source organism: Desulfobacterales bacterium (assembly GCA_046706045.1). Classification (GTDB taxonomy): domain Bacteria; phylum Desulfobacterota; class Desulfobacteria; order Desulfobacterales; family JBDRRP01; genus JBJKPT01. Next base: position 2,705 of record JBJKPT010000639.1, on the reverse strand, counting down.
CATGGGCGCGGATGGATCCCAGTACGGGCAGATCTCCGGCGTGATCCCGTTCTGGCGGCAGGCATCGGCATAATCGGCATAGGTCGGTGCCGCGATGAGCACGCGCCGGGCGTTCAGTGCCCTGGGCAGCATGTAGATGAGCTGGGTGGAACCGTTTCCGGCGACGACCCGGTCCGGGCCGAGGCCGTGGTGGGCGGCCACCAGGGCCACGATGGTTTCCGCGTCCGGTTCGGGCAGGGCCCCGATGCGGTGCATCTCCTTGCCCAAGTGGGCGACCAGCTCCGGCATCGGCCCGTAGGGGTTGACGTTGCTGCTCATGTCGGCGATTTCCTCGGGTGCGCACCCCAGGGACCGGGCCAGGGCAAAAACGTCACCGCCGTGTCCGTGGATCATCGCACCCCCCCCGCCGCTGCGATCAGAAAGAGAACGGCCTCCGCCACCTCGGTCATGGCCCCGAGCATGTCGCCGGTGATGCAGCCGATCCGCCTCCGGTACCAGGCGATGATCCCGGCAGCGGTTGCGGCCGCCGCCGCCAGCAGCGCCAGGCCGCGGACGCCCATGGCCAGGGCCAGCAGGGCCGGTACCAGAACCCAGGCGTAGTCGGCCCGGGTGATGGGGCTTTCGAAAAGGTCGAAACCGGTTCCGCCGCCGGGACGCCCGTAGGGCAGGCGATGGATCCCCGCGATCATCCCGGCCCGGGACAAGGCCGGAATCACCACCAGGGCGAGGCGGCGATGGTGCGCGATCCCGGAAAGCCCGGCCCATTTCACGGCGAGGCAGCAGACCACGGCGACCAGGCCCATGGCCCCGATCCGGCTGTCCTTCATGATGGCGAGGGCACGGTCCCGGTCATGATGGCCCATGAGCCCATCGGCGGTATCCCCCAGCCCGTCCAGGTGAAGGGCCCCGGTGACCAGGACGAGGTAGACCATATCGACGACCGCCATGGCCCCGGGCCGGAAAAGCACCCCGGCCGCCGCATCCACCGCGGCAAGGCCGATCCCGAGGATCAGGCCCACCAGCGGGAAATACGCGATCATGCCCCGGGGGTCGTAATGGGTCGCCCGCCCCATGGGCAGGGCCGTGATGAATTGAAACGCCGCCGCCAGACGGCCCAGTTCCGCCCGAATCCGTGTCATCAAAGCGTCTGCCCCTTCCCCGGCCCCTTCACCGTGACCGGAATCCCGGCAACCATCCAGATCACCCGGTCGACCACCGCGGCCACGGCCTGGTTGGTCTGGCCGGTCGCATCCCGGAAACGCCGGGCGAGCCGGTTGTCGGGCACGATGCCGGCACCCACCTCGTTGGTGACGAGAACGACCGGGCATCCGGGTTCGACCAGGGCATCCAGGAGCCGGCCGAGGTATTCGGGAAGGAGCCCGCCCGTTTCATCTTCCATGAGGATGTTCGTCACCCACAGGGTCAGGCAGTCCACCAGGATCACGTCCGCCAAGGGGCGTTCCTGCCGCAGGACCGCGTCGAGATCCAGGGCCGTTTCCACGGTTTCCCAGCCCGCCCCCCGTTTGCGACGGTGAAGCGCGATGCGTTCATGCATCTCCGGATCCTGGGGAATGCAGGTGGCGATGTAGAGACGTCTTCCGTCGACGGCCTCGGCCAGGGCCTGGGCCCGGTCGCTTTTGCCGCTGCGGCACCCGCCGATGATAAGGGTTGTGTTCGTCATCCGAGCCCCTCAGAAGGATTCAAGGTTCGAGGTTTTTTAAATCAAGACCGGGGTTCATCCCCTGCGCAAACGCCCGCCCGCGTCGTTCTCTAAGCCCGCTCCGCCCCCGGGCCCAACGGCGGCACCGGCCATAGTCGCTATTATCCGCTCCGGCACTACCGCCCGATCGCTTCCACGTCCACGTGGGTCGCAAAGTGATCCGCCAACCGGTCATAGGCCGCCTGCCGCGCCTCGAATGCCGACTCCGCCGGGGCCTCGAGATCTGCAAGACCGATCCCGGCAAGCCAATGGCCGATCACCGGCGGCGAATCCAGGAACCCGTGGAGATAGGTGCCGAGGCAGCGGCCGTTGCGGGCCGCGCACCCGTCGTCCACCCGCACGGGCCGGCCGTTTCGTTCGACGATGGAAAGAAGGGGACCGCCGCCGAGGCGCCGGGTCTGGCCCATGTGGATTTCGTATCCCTCGCCGGCGTGGGCCTCCCAGACGAACCGGGCCCGGGTCGTGGTCTTGGGGGCCTTGAGCACCGTCTCCACCGGCAGGAGGTCCAACCCAGGGGTCGTCCCCGGTTGACCTTCGAGACCACCCGGATCGTGAACGGCGCGGCCCATCATCTGGTACCCGCCGCAGATCCCCAGGACATGACCGCCGGCATCGGCATAGCCGGTCAATTGCCGGGTCCATCCCGTTTCATGGAGCCATTCAAGATCCCCCCGGGTGTTTTTTGATCCCGGAAGGATCACGGCGGCAAAGGGCGAAAGGTCCTGGGGAGATTCCAGGAAATGGACGGAAAGCCCGTTCACGGCGGCGACGGCGTCGATGTCCGTAAAGTTGGCGATGTGGGGGATCCGGATCACCCCCACGGCCGGAGGACGGATGGCCGCGCCCGGTACCCGGACCGGCCGCTCGATCACCACGGAATCCTCCGCATCGATCCGGAAATCCGAAAACCAGGGGAGCACCCCGAAGACCGGTTTTCCGGTCTTTTCCTCGATCCACCGGACCCCGTCGCGAAAGAGGTCGATGT
>JBJKPT010000638.1:0-5527 GCA_046706045.1 Desulfobacterales bacterium | reverse complement strand
ATCCAAAATGACTTTTCTCTTGACAACAGTGCCTCGTTCGATGTTTAGTCGAATAAAGTGGTTTAAAGTGGATCTTATGGGAAGTCTCCATCAACGGATGTGCACTTTCGTGCGGATTCAAATCGGTACTCCGTGCAGAAATCGCGCAAAAGAGCCATTCATAAATGAATCTCCAGAAAACCATGTTCCGAGGCAGCAGCTTTCATACCATCGACGGCAAGGGCCGGGTGATCATTCCGGCCCGATTCCGGGATGAGATCGGAAACGGCGGAACCGATGCGATCATGGTCTCCCGGATGGACAACTGCCTCGTGGCGTACCCCATCGACGAATGGCACAACATCGAAGCCAGAATCCTGTCCTTGGCCGAAAAGAGCGAACCGATGCGCCGATTCCGCCGGGTGTTCATCGGCGGCGCCTCCGAGTGCCCGGTGGACAAGCAGGAGCGGGTCCTGGTCCCGCCGGTGTTGCGACAATACGCCGGACTGGAAAAAGAGATCGTTCTGGTCGGCGTGTTGGATCATTTCGAAATCTGGTCCCGGGATCGATGGGACAAGGAAAACGAGCTGATGGAAGCCGACATGACAGAGGAGGACGTCCGGAACCAAATCGCCAAACTGGGGCTGTGAGCATCATGGTTTTTGCGCATACGTCGGCGATGCCCGAGGAAACCCAGTATTTCCTCGACTGCCGGCCGGGCCATATCGCCGTGGACGGCACCCTTGGCGGCGCCGGCCATGCGGAGGCCGTTTGCGCACGCATTGCCCCGGGAGGGATCTTCATCGGCATCGACCAGGACCCGGATGCCGTCGAAAACGCCCGGGCGCGGCTCTCGCAGATCACCGGCGTCACCTGCCATTTGATTCGCGACAATTTCGTCCACCTGTCGGACATTCTTTCCCGGCTGGGCATCCCGTCCGTGGATCGAATCCTCGTGGACCTGGGCCTGTCCCAAAATCAGCTGATCCATAGCGGCCGTGGATTCAGTTTCCAGACCGACGAGCCGCTGGACATGCGCATGGACCCGCAAGCGCCGACCACGGCGGCGGATCTTCTCCGGAACCTGAGCGAGGCCGAACTGGCCCGGCTCTTTCAAACCTTTGGCGAAGAACGCTGGTCCGCCCGGATCGCCCGGCAAATCGTCAATCAGCGCCTTTCGGCACCGATCACCACCAGCGCCGAGCTCGCGGCCATCGTCTCCCATGCCGTGCCGGCGGCCCGTCAGGAACACCGGATCCACCCGGCCACCCGGGTGTTCATGGCGTTACGGATCGCCGTCAACCGCGAACTCGAACACCTGGACCGGTTCCTGGACCAGGCCGTTTCGGCCCTGGGCCCGGGGGGGCGACTCTGCGTGCTGTCCTTTCACTCCCTGGAGGACCGGATCGTCAAGCACCGGTTCCGGGATCTGGCCGCCCCCTGCATCTGCCCGCCGGACTTTCCCCGCTGCGTCTGCGGCCGGCAGCCGGTGGTCCGTGTGTTGACCCGCCGGGCCGTGAGGCCCGGAAAAGCCGAGATCCAATTGAATCCCATGGCCCGCAGCACCCGGCTCCGGGCCATCGAAAAACTGGCCCCAAAGGGGTAATCGACATGGCCGGCGCCAATATATCCCAACAGCGTTTGCGACGTCAAAACAACCCGGATCCCCCGGATCGCCGGGTGACCGCCACGTGGGTGTTGATCCTGGTCGTCTTCATCGCCGAACTGTTTTTGTACACGTGGTGCCGGGTTCAAAGCACCCAGATCGGATATGCCATTGTGACCGCGCGGCACTACAACGACCGGCTGACGACATTGGAACGGAACCTCGCCACCGAAGACGCACGGCTGAGGTCCCCGCAACGCATCGAAACCCTGGCCCAGCGCATGGGCCTTCAAATACCGGCAACCGATCAAATGGTACAACTGCCATGAATCCGATGGACGACGGCAAAATCCGTGCCCGCATCATGCTGATCGGCGTGGTGTTCGGACTTTGCTTCGCGGGGATCGCGGCAAGGGCCGTCTACGTCCAGGCGTTCAAGGACGACTGGCTCTCGGAACAAGCCCTTCACGAATACCAGCGTTCCCTCCAGGCCGAGGGCAAGCGGGGAACGATCTACGACAGCCGGATGAACGAGCTGGCCGTGAGCATCGATGTCTCCTCCATCGCCGCCTTCCCCCGCCGGATCCAGGACCCTCGGGCCGTCGCCCGCGAGCTGGCGCCGGTACTCGACATGTCCCGGGCCGAATTGGCGGAGCGCCTGTCCGATCGGTCCCGGAGCTTTGTCTGGATCAAACGGCAGGTCAGCCCCAAGGAAGCCGATGCCGTCCGGCGGATGGCCATCGACGGCATCGATTTCATCCCGGAGCACCGCCGTTATTACCCCAACCGGACCCTGGCGGCCCAGGTGCTGGGATTCACCGGCATCGACGGCCAGGGGCTGGCAGGAATCGAGTTTCGCTACAACAACCTGCTCAAGGGGGGCGAAACCACCATTGACGAAAAAATCGATGCCCGCGGTCAGCGCTTCGATACCTCGGACCTGAACCCCGGAGCGGTCAGCGGCAGCAGCCTGGTGCTCACCATCAATCGCAACATCCAGTACACGGCCGAAAAGGAGTTGGTGCGCACCGTGGCCGAAACCCGCGCCAAATCGGCCATGGCCGTGGTGCTCGACCCGCACACCGGCGCCGTGCTGGCAATGGCCAACGTGCCGCTCTTCAATCCCAATGCCTATGAGGAGTACAACCCGAACCTGTGGCGGAACCGGACGGTGACCGACCGGTTTGAACCCGGTTCGACCATGAAAATCTTCAGCGCCTCGGCGGCCATCGAGTCCGGGGGGTTCACGCCGGCCAGCACCTTCTACTGCGAAGAAGGCGCTTATGCCATCGGCAAGAACATCATCCACGACGACCACCCCTACGGCTGGTTGACATTGCGGCAAATCATAAAATATTCCAGCAACATCGGCGCCGTGAAGATGGGCCAGCAGATCGGCCCCGAGGCGCTCGACGCGACGCTCACCCGCTTTGGCTTCGGCCAGGATACCGGGATCGACTTTCCCGGGGAAACCGAGGGTCGACTGCGAACCTATCAACATTGGTCGAAGATCGATGCCGGCGCCATCGCCTTCGGCCACGGCATTTCCGTGACGGCGATCCAGTTGGCCGCGGCCGCGGCGGCCGTCGCCAACAACGGACTTTTGATGCGGCCCTACCTGGTGAGCGCCGTCCTGGACGACCACGGCCGGACGATCCAGACCTTCGCCCCCTGCCGGGTACGGCAGGTGGTTTCCCCCGAGACCGCCCGCACCGTGGCCGACATGATGGAGGCCGTGGTGCAAAAAGGCGGTACCGGGACCATGGCGGCCATCCCGGGGTACATCATCTGCGGCAAGACCGGGACGGCGCGCAAGGTCGATAAATCCGGCACCTATTCCGACACCCGGCACATCGCTTCCTTCGTCGGCTTTTTCCCGGCCGGAAATCCGGCGGCGGTGATCCTGGTGGTGGTCAATGAACCGAAAACCAGCGCCTACGGCGGACTGGTCGCGGCGCCGGCGTTTCGAAACATCGCACTGACCGTTATCGACGTCCTGGGAATCCCGCCGTCGACCGGAAATCTGAATCGAATGGTCGTGTTCAGCGACCGGGAGGCCCACGGATGAAGCTCTCCGAGCTGATCTCGGTGTTCGACACGCAGTTCCGCGTCACCGGTGCCGCCGGCGATCCGGAAATCGGCGGCATTCGATACGATTCCCGCGCCGTCACGCCGGGGGATCTCGTCGTGGCCATGATCGGCCAGGCCCAGGACGGCCACCGGTTCGTTCCCGCCGCCGTGGCGGCCGGGGCCGCGGCCGTGGTCACCGACCGGTCCGTGACCGCGGATGTCCCCGTGGTGGTGGTTGAAAATCCCCGCCGCGCCCTGGCGCACCTGGCGGCCCGATTCTTCAACCATCCAGCCGAACGCCTGACCATGATCGGCATCACCGGCACGAACGGCAAGACCACCACGAGCTACCTCGTGGAACGGATGCTGGCGGCCGCCGGCATCCGGGTGGGCGTCATCGGCACCCTGGGCTACCGCTACGGGGAGACCGCGGCCGATCTTTCCATGACCACCCCGGAATCGGCCGACCTGCAACGGGTGCTCTGCGAAATGGCCGCTTCGGGGATAACCCACGTGGTCATGGAAGTTTCCTCCCATGCCCTCGACCTTTCGCGGGTGGATGGCTGCCGGTTTGCCGTGGCCGCCTTCACCAACCTCACCCAGGATCACCTGGACTACCACGGCGACCTGAACCGGTACTGGGCCTGCAAGCGGCGGCTGTTTGAGGAATACCTGGCGCCCGAAGGGGCCGCCGTGATCAATGCCGACGATCCCCGGGGCGCAAACCTCGCCCGGACCCTTGCCGGAACCCTTCCGGAAGAGGCCGTGTGGACCGTCGGCCGGGGTGCCGGGCGCCGGGTTCGCTCCGTTGCCGGCACGGTGATCGACCGCCGCGGCATCCGGGCCACGTTCGAAACGCCGGTGGGTGCGCTTGCCATCGTGTCGCCGCTGGTGGGCGCCCATAACCTGGAAAACCTGTTGGTGGCCGCCGGCATCGGCCTGGCCCTGGGTCTTTCACCGGCGGCGGTGGCCGATGGGCTTGCCGCCCTTCCGGCGGTACCGGGCCGGCTGGAGCCGGTACCGGCCCCGGACGGACGGCTGATCGTGGTCGATTACGCCCACACCCCGGACGCCCTGGAAAACGAGCTCCGCGCCCTGCGGCTCCTCTCCACCGGACGGATCGTTTGCGTGATCGGCTGCGGTGGCGACCGGGACCGCACCAAACGGCCCAGGATGGGCGAAATCGCCGCCACCCTGGCGGATCTCACCGTTGTCACCTCGGACAACCCGCGGACCGAGTCGCCGGCCGGCATCATCGACGGGATCGTTGCCGGCATGCGCGCCACCGGATGCCGACGATACCCGCCGGCAATTCTGAAAAAGGGGTTCCGCGGACCCGCCATGGCGGTGGAACCCAACCGGGAGCAGGCGATCCGGCTTGCCATCGCCGTTTCCCGCGCCTCCGACACGGTGCTCATCGCCGGAAAGGGCCATGAAACCTACCAGATCCTTGGCCGCCGCAAGATCGATTTCGATGATCGGCGGGTGGCGGCCGCGGCCTTGTCCGGCACCGTTCCCATCGAACCCGTTCCGGCCGATCCCGGCATTCCCTTGCCCTGGCGGGTGGAACGATTGATCGAGGCCACGGGCGCCGAACCGCTTCACCCCGGGGCACGGGTCGCCCCGGTTGCGGCCATCGGCATCGATTCGCGGACCATCGGCCCGGACAAGGCCTTTGTCGCCATCCGGGGAGAGCTCCACGACGGCCACCGATTTGTCGCCGAGGTGATAAAAAAAGGGGTGCGGGTGGTCTTTGTCGATACCCAGGGGGTCGAAACCCTGCCCGAGGCACTCCGGCGGCGTACCGATCTCGCCTGCCTGGTGGTTCCGGACACGGTGGCGGCCCTCGGCCGGCTCGCCGCCTATCACCGG
>JBJKPT010000637.1:0-4695 GCA_046706045.1 Desulfobacterales bacterium | reverse complement strand
CTCCGGGATCGTGCGCCGCAGCAGTTTTTTAAAATCGTTCAGGGTCTGGTTCAGGTCGATCGTCTTGAATTCCAGGGCTTGTTTGCGGCTGAACGCCAGCAGCTGGCGAACGATATCCCGGGCCCGGAAGCCCGCCTGGAGAATTTCCTCGATCAATTCCCGGCGGTTGTCGTTGGTGCCCAAATCCTCCAACAACATATCGCCGTAGCCCAGGATAGGCGAGAGCAGGTTGTTCAGATCATGGGCAACACCGCCGGCCAGGCGCCCCACCGACTCCATTTTCTGGGCTTGCAGCAGCTGCTCGTGCATCTTGTCCCGCTCGGCCTCGGCCTGTTTGCGCAGGGTGATGTCCTCGGTGAAAATGATGATTCCCTCCACGGCGTTGTTGACGTCATACCAGGGGCGAACTTCCCACTGCTGCCACTGGGTCGTGCCGTCCTTTCTCTCGAAGCGCTCCTCATCGGCCCTGGAAACCAATCCATCCAACCCTCGGCGGTGGGCTGCTTTCCAGTGATCCGGGATTTCGGGGAAGACCTCGTAATGCGAACGGCCGATGATGTCCTGGTCGCCCAAATGGTAGTCGGTCATCCAGCGGCTGCTGACGGCCAGATACCGCATCTCTTTATCGAACATGGCGATGGCGGCCGGTGTGTGCTGAATAAACCGGCGCATCTGCTTCTCGCTTTGTTTCAACGACAGCTCGGCCTGCTTTCGGTAAGTGATGTCGCGGGAAACGCCCAATACCCCGACGATCTTTCCTTCATGATCGTAAAAAGGGGTTTTGATGGTCTCCAACAATTCACGGTGCCCATCGTCTGCGAAGGTAACCTCCTCTTCGTTCACGCACGGCTTTCCGGCGGCCATCGTCTCCTGGTCCTTTTGCTTGAAAAAATCGGCAAGGTTTTCGTCCACAAAATCATAATCGGTCTTGCCGACAATTTCGGCCTGTGCCGCACCAAAGAACCGTTCGAACCTTTGGTTGCAGCCAAGGTATACCCCCTGCGGATCTTTCAGCCAGATCAAATCCGGCAGCGTATCGATCAGCAGCCGCAAATACCCTTCGCTTTTCCGCAGAGCCTCCCTGGCCTGCCGCTTGGCCAGAAATGCGGCCAGGTAGTCGGCCACGCGGCGGTACATGGCGATCGATTCCGCGGAAAACCGGTTTTCCTGATGATCGTTGAGCTGGAGCAGACCAAAGGTTTCCCCGGCCGAGCGCAGTGGAATCAGGGCCACCGACTCGTAGCCGCTGCTGTTGCAGCGGTTGCGGGTGCGTGCCTGACGGTCTTTGTCCGTTGTGGCGGCCAAAAGATGGCTGGTGCAATTGCTCCAGAAGCTGCCGTCGGAGGTAAAGAAATTTTTGGAGGGATCGAACCGGCCGCAAAGGATATTGCCGCACATGCACTCAAGAATCGCCCCGCCATCGGGGTCGCGGAGTATTTCACCATCGTTTCCGTACGAGCAGAGATGTTTTTCCATTTGGACGAAATGATCCGGAAAACCCGACGTGGCAAAATACGGGTAGTCCTCCCCGTCCCTTAACCGGATGGCGACGGCCTCGCACCCGGACCACCCTTTAAAACGAACAAGGATTTCCCCGATCAAGTCCTCCAGGGTTTCGGTTTCATTAATCAACTGAAGGACCTCGACAATCATTTGATGCTCTGTTTGAAGAAACCGGTTATCCAAACAGGTATCCTCCAGTTCGCGCACCCTTTTTTCGAGCTCCTCATAACTTGGCCTTACAACCATGGGTTTGCCTTTCGCCAAAAAGCGGCAATTCTTTTCAAATCAAATGCGTTCCATCGCATCGCGGGCGATCCGGTCGTTTCGACGATCTTCCGCACTGCCTTTTCGGGCCGATTCGTGCGGCCAATCCGATGGAATTGTTTCATGTTGGGCCGAGCCGCAGATTACCATCCGGTTTAGTTTTTCAAAGCCAGCGCGCCCCCGAAATGTGTACCTTGAGGAATCGGAATGACGGCTCGAGAAACAACACCTACTTATTTAATCCGAAATCGTTTTCCATCTGTCAACCCATTGTCTCAACTTTCGGGTCTCATTTTTAAAGCTGTGATTACAATAGGTTACAATGCTTCGACGCAAGGGTACTTCGCGGGTCGGACGTCTGATTTTTGAAGCCTCCATCGCATATAACCGTTTGTGTTCACAATGAATTGATGCCGGCGGCGAAACCGGAAAGTTGAATGAACGCGTTTGACGGATTCGCAAAAAAGTCCTCGACCCGTCGTGCCGGTCCCGGATCGGGTCCGGGATGACGGCACCGGCATCCAGAAGGGGTTGATTTTACGGGATAGCGCAAAGCTTCACGGCGCGCCCGGCTTTCGCCGGAATGACGAAAAGATGGGAAAAGCGACGCCTTTATGGTTTCATCAACACTCGAAACGCTCAATTCAGGGGGGTATTTGATGGCGCTACCGGTGTTAGATTTTTAAAGCGCTCTTTTGGCCCACCCCTCATCCCTCCATCCTGTTGCGGTTCGCAGCCGGTTCGGCCCGGGACAAGCCGAGGCGGTCCAAACCCGGGATGCGGAGAGCCGGAACCCCGGCCATCATCGTAAGCTAACAATCTGCGGGTATCATCCCGGCATTGATCGGAACCCTCAAACAAAAACAGGCGCAGGCCAAGATGCCGGGATGTTTCGCCGGTAGGCCGGGAGGTCGTTGAACCCACATTCCGGGAGGCGGTGCGTGCAAGTCGATGGGTACTGAAAAATTGATACATCTTACACGATTTATTTATCGAGGAGACATCGCATGGGTCGATTTAAAAAATCCCTTTTGGCCCTGGTTCTTGCGTCTTCGCTGGTGCAGTTCCCCATGGCGCCGGCGGCATTGGCCGGCATGGGTCCCGGCGGCCGTAACGATCGCGTCGGCGGGCGGCGACAACGACAACCGATGGATGTCACGGCCCAGCCGAACGTGAGCCGTGAAGAGGCGCGGTACTTCATCGATCCGGCCAAGGAGCCGCACCCGTCGCGGGCGAAGCTCGTGACCCTGCTGCGGCAACGGATTGCGTACGTGTTCATTATTTTCAATGAGAACCACTCGTTTGACAATGAGTTCGGTACGTTTCCGGGCGTAAACGGCATCTACTCGGATGCTCTTGGGGCGCGTTCCGCAGCCGACACGCCCGGCTTCACTCAAGCGTACAGGGACAACGTTACGGGTGCGACCGTAACGGTCCGGCCGTTCCGGCTCGGCCCCGCACAGAATTCGAGCGTCATGGACTCCGTCGATCATTCCAACACCGGCATGATTGCAAAATATGACGTGGTAAACGGTGTGCCGCGGATGGACGGGTACGCCGAACGCGAATACCAGCGGTTCGCCGGGACCCCCGGCACCACCGGTTTTACCCCGCCCACCGCCGCCAGGGAAGAAGAAGGCACCCAGTTCGCACGCCTTGTCATGTCGCACATAGACTGCGACACCATCCCGTTCTTCTGGCAGTACGCGAGCCGTTTCACGATATTCGACAACATCTTTGCGACCGAGGACGGGCCCTCCACCCCGAATGCGATCGCGATGATCTCGGGACAGATGGGTCAGACCCAATGGGTCAAGCATCCGAGCCCGGACAGCTCGGTTCGCGTGGGCACCCACGCCGGAAACCTGAATGCGCCGCCCGTGATAAATGACGCCCAGCCCTTCTGGGGTTCGCCGTACGATACGACGGCCGGCAGCATCGGCGGAAGCCCTCCCTACGTTCGGCAGCCGAATAGCCCGCGCGAGAATTACAGGGATGGCAACATCGCGGCCAGTCTGACATTTGCCAGCCTGCCGCTCACGTTCCAGGGTATGAATGTCGCCGATGTCCTTTCCAGAGACCCGAACTATTCCGGCGACACCGCCGACATCCAGCAGGATATTCCTTATATTCGGGGATACGGCGCCAAGCCGGTGAACTGGGGCTGGTTCCAGGAAGGCTACGGCCTGGAATCGACGGATAACGGCAACACGGCCTCTCATCGCGCCTATGTCAGCCACCACAACGGCGCCCAGTATTTCGGCTACATATCCAATACGCCCGGTGTGAGCGCAAGCATGCACGGACTTACCGACTTTTTCACCGAGATGGCGGATAACTCCCTGCCGAATGGCGGCGTGTTCTACATTCGCGGCGGCTATACGAACCTGATCGGGAAAAAGCCCGTCATCACCGATCCGGACACCCCGAAGGATGAAATCGCGGCGATCGACGCGGCGAAAGCGGGCGACGACGATCACCCCGCCTACACCGACCGGCAGCTCAGCGAGGCCATGGCCGCCCGCGTGATCAACGCCGTTGCGTCGAATCCGAAAATTTGGAGCCGGTGCGCCATCATCATCACTTACGACGAAACCGACGGGGAGTGGGACCACGTTGCGCCGCGCATCCTCTCCTACGGTCCCAAAGGCCTGCTCGCCCGCGGGTCCCGCGTTCCTCTTATTCTCATCTCGCCTTACGCGAGGACGCACGTCGTCTCGCACGTGGAAGGCGATCATAACGCGGTCATCGAAACCATCAACGACATCTTCGGATTGCCGGCCCTTGCCAGTCTTCCCGACGAAGCGGAGGCGATTGAGGATGGCGATTCGGCCTATTTCAACCAGTTCGTTCCCGCGTCGGCTCCCGCCGGATTCAAACAGACGCACTTGGGGCCCAACGACATCGAGTCGCCGATATCCGCAAGCC
>JBJKPT010000636.1:0-2517 GCA_046706045.1 Desulfobacterales bacterium | reverse complement strand
CCGCAAGGCCTCGGTGCCGCCCGTGGAGGCCCCGACCGCGACGACTTTTTCCGTGGTCTGCAGCATCGCTCTCGAAGCCACGGGTTTTGCGATCACCGCATCGGCGCTGAGTTTGGGCTCCACGGAGAGCATCGCCTTTTTGGGTTTCGGGCGCGTGAGGGAGGCCGCTTTCACGGCATCGCAGATCAGGGTCCGGGATTCCTCGATAATCCGTGTCGTGCCCAACCGCGGCTTTTGAATGACTTCCACGGCCCCGCAGTCGAGGGCTTTCAGGGTGGTTGCCGCCCCTTCTTCCGTGAGGCTCGAACACATCACCACCGGCATGGGATGCTGGCGCATGATCTTTTCCAGAAACGTGATCCCGTCCATCCGCGGCATTTCGACATCGAGGGTGATCACGTCCGGGGCTTCGTTTTGCATTTTCTCTGCTGCGACAAAGGGATCCGACGCCGTGGCCATCACTTCGATCATGGGATCGGAGTTGAGAATTTCGCTGAGGGTCTGGCGCACCACGGCCGAGTCATCCACCACCAGCACGCGTATTCTTTTCATGATATCTCCCTGGACGGCCTGCGAAAAGACGTTGGGACCCTGTCTTCCGGGGAATGGGATGCATTGCCAAAACAACCTTAACCTACTGGTATGGCATGTTTTTTTAACAGTTCGTAAAGACGCGAACGGCTGACCCCGGAAAGGGAACAAGCGCTCGGAATGCTCCCGTTGACGGCGCTCATCAGGGCGCTCAGGTAGCTGTTTTCCATTTCCACCACGGCCCTGTCCCGCATGCACTGAAGGGACGGGAATCCACCTTTGCGGGTATCCTCCGGCAGGTCCATGTGGATGGAGAGCCAGGACGTCCGGGATTGGGGACGGACGGAATTTCGGGCCACCTGTGCGCGGAGTTCCTTGGGGAGGTCGCAGGCGAATAAAATCGAATCGTGGCGGGCCGAGGCGATGGCGCGTTCCATGGTGTTGACCAGTTCGCGAACGTTTCCAGGCCAGTCGTAGGCCGCGAGGGTATCGAAAAAATCGGGCGAAAAGCTCTTGGCCGGTTCGTTGTAGAGGGCGCAAAGGCGGTTCACGTGATAAACGGCCAGCTCCCGGATATCCTCCTGCCGTTTGCGCAACGGCGGCAGGGCCAGGTGAAACGAGCGGAGGCGAAACAGCAGATCTTTTCGGAATCGTCCCTGACGGACCATTTCATTCAGATCCCGGTTGGTCGAGGAGACGATGCGAAAGTTGCTGTGGATTTCTTCTTTGCCGCCGATAGGGCGGAACCGGTGGGTCTCCAGCACCCGAAGAAACGCTTTTTGGACGCCGAGCGGCATCTCGCCGACTTCATCCAGGAAAAGGGTGCCGCCGTCGGCCTGTTTGACCAGGCCGTCGCGGGGGGCGTCCGCGCCGGTAAAAGCCCCCTTGAGGTGACCGAAAAGGACACTTTCCACCAGGGTGTCCGGGAGGGCCGCACAGTCGAGCACGACAAAATTTTTTTCGGCCCGGGGGCTGTTCCGGTGAACCGCATGGGCGAAGAGTTCTTTTCCGGTACCGGTCTCGCCGGTAATCAGGACCCCGGCGTCGCTTGCGGCACTTTGGGCGAGTTGGTCGAACGCCTGCGCCAACGCCTTGCCGGATCCGATGATCCCGTCGCGCCGGATGGGTACCGGCCCGGGCCGGGCCATCTTTTTTTTGCGGTATTCCAGGGCGCGGATTAAGGGCAGACCGATCGCTTTCAGGTCGGCGGGCTTCTGGATATAGTCCCACACCCCGGTCATCATGGCCAGTTCCGCCCCGTCCGGATCCCCCTGACCGGTCAAGACAATGATTTCGGGCCGTGTGGGCGCCTCGTGGATATGGGAAATTTCTTTGAGGCCGTCGCCGTCCGGCAGGTGGACATCCAAAAACACGAGATCGATCGGTTGGTCCCGGACAACGGCCATGCCCTCGCCGAGGGACGGAGCGCACACCGCTTCGTGCCCGTTTCGCGTGACCATGATGCTCAACAACCGACGTACGCCGTCTTCATCATCGATGATCAGTATTTTTGACATGGCCTGACCTTTTGGGCTCGCAAGACGCGACGATCCGAAACGATCCACGGGATCTTGGTTTTTAACCCGGTTCCCCTTTCCTGAACGGTTCGGATTGTTTTTCGTGCCGCTTTCCCGGAAGGCGTGGCGGCCGCCGGAAAAAAATCGCAACGCAACGGCCGTGCCGACACCACAACCGGGTTATGGTCTTGGATACGTCTGAACCGGTTATCGGCGGTCATTGAAAAAACTTGAGATCGGCGGCGGGCGGAGGGTGCCCCCGGTGAGACCTTTGCCGCAAACGGAATGTCCGGTATCGTGGCTGATGTAAAATCGTTCAGGACGGGGAAAAGCGCTTCCGGCGGGAGGGCGTTACCTCGCGAAAGGGTGGGAACGCAGGCAATTCACGGTTCAACGAAGCGACGGCTTTTGTTCAGGCGTCCCAATGGATCGGTACGAGCGCATCGCTCGGGTCCCGGCAATCGATCGC
>JBJKPT010000635.1:0-2122 GCA_046706045.1 Desulfobacterales bacterium | reverse complement strand
GGAGGTCCGGAATTGCGCGTGCCACACGAGGATTGCCGCAACGCGTTGGTTCGTTCCTCTCGATGAAACCACCGGATCGGCATGATGGCGTGACCGGCGGCGGGGGGCGGGGGAATCCTGTCCCGGTTGGATCGGAACCGGGGGAGAAAGCGGCCGGTGAGGGTTGACCGACCAGTCGGTTCTGTGTTATGAAAGACAAAAATTATTCATGATTACAAAGTACCTTGACCGACCATATGGTTCTCAACATGAATGATCCCATCCCGGCCGCCCGTCCTTCGACCAAGACCGCGGCGATCTATGCCGCCGCCGTCCGCGTCTTCGCCGAAAAAGGCTTCGCCAACACCACGATGCAGGACATCGCCCGGGCCGCCGGCGTCGGCAAAGGTACGATCTACCAGTACGTAAAGAGCAAGGAAGATCTTTTTTACGAGGTCTTTCTCTGGATCAACCGGGAAGCCGGCGCCGCGCTGCGGGTGGGGATCGAGGCTCTGGCCGGCTCCCCGGTGGCACGGCTCAAGGCCTTGAACCGGACGGTGATCGACGCCGTGACCGCCATGAAACCGATCTACGGCCTGTTCTTGGACTTCTGGTCCGCATCGGCCACCCCGGCCCTGCGGGAGCGGTTCAAGGCGGCCTTCCGGGAATTCTACGACGATTACCGCGGCATCGCGGCCGCAGTCATCAAGGAAGGGGTCGCCGCCGGTATCTTCCGAAACGATCTGGATATCGAAGCCGTCTGCGCGGCCCTCGTCGGCATGTGGGACGCGCTCGGTCTTCAGGCTTGGTTTGACGAGGATTTTCGGCTGGATCTTGCCGGAAACGAATTCATGCGGGTATTTATCGACGGCTTGATCACCCCCGGCCGGATAAGCGTCCCGTGACGGCAAGCAACCCCGGCCGAGTTTCATCGCCATTCACGGAAAGGGCAGTCATCATGCGGTACCTGCGGTATCTCGGCGTTGCAATCCTGATTCTTTCCGGTACCAAGGCCTACGCCGTAACGGCGGCCCAGCTCGTCCGGGGCAACTTCGACTACATGCGGGACAAGGCCTCGGTCTCCGAGGTGGAAATGACCGTCCACCGGCCCGACTGGGAGCGGACGACCACCCTGAAGGTCTGGACCCGCGGGGAAAAGGACAGCCTCTTCACCGTGGTGAGCCCGGCCATGGACCGGGGCAACGGCACCCTGAAAAGGGGCCGCGAGATGTGGATGTACAACCCCAAGATCAACCGGACCATCAAGCTGCCGCCGTCCATGATGTCCCAGGCCTGGATGGGTTCGGATTTTTCAAACAACGATCTGGCCAAATCCGACACCGTGATCAACGACTACACCCACCGGATCACCGGCACCGAGGTCCGGGACGGAAAGACGATCTACCACATCGAATCGATTCCCAAACCCGAAGCACCCGTGGTCTGGGGAAAAATCACCATCTCGATCCGCGACGACCTCATCCCCCTCAAGGAGACCTTTTTCGACGAGGACATGAAGCCGGTGAAGACCCTCACCTTCAGCGATCTGGCCATCATCGGCGGAAAGCTCTACCCGCGGGTCATGACCATGCAAAAGGCCGACCATCCCGGCGAGTACACCCGGGTCGTCTACCTCTCCCTGGCCTTCAAAAAAAGCCTGCCGGACCGGTATTTCACCCTGTCCGCGCTGGAATCCCTCCAGAGGTGACCCCGAGATGATCCTGGATGCCAAAATGGCCTGGCGAAACGTCTGGCGAAACACCCGTCGCACCCTTCTGACGATCGCCGCCGTCGCCTTTGCCTGCGTGCTTTTGGTCTTCATGCTCTCGTTTCAGTTCGGCTCCTACGACGCCATGATCAACGCCGCGGTCAAGGTTCACACCGGCCACCTGCAGATCCAGGTCCCGGGCTACCAGGACAACCACCGCATCCGCCTGGCCATCGACCACCCGGAGCGGATCGAAGCCGCCCTGGACCGTCTGCCCGGCATCGAAGCGGTCACCGCCCGGGCCAACGCCTTTGCCATGGTCTCCTCGGGCAGCCGGACCTACGGGGTCGAGGTCATCGGCATCGACCCGGCCCGGGAGCGCAGGGTCTCGACCCTGCCGTCTTTGATCCGCAAAGGGACCTACCTCGCCGATAC
>JBJKPT010000634.1:0-4072 GCA_046706045.1 Desulfobacterales bacterium | reverse complement strand
GGCGAAGGAAGACGGATGCGGCACCCGCGCGAATCATCGCTTGGGATGGATCGAGAGCAAAAGCCAAAGCGTTGATACTATTTTTTTCTATTTCACGATGTCAAGTTTCATTTGAAACCGTTCGTCGCCCCCGGTCGATCGGCGCGCCGGCGGCCGTTGCGGCCTTGCAGCGGGCCCCGGGCGCCCACCAAAGGCCGGCCCGGCGTCGCGATCGCGGCTCTCGGCGGGTCACGAGGGCCCCGCATCGTCTTCCGTGTGCGATGGCTTCGACAGTTCTCTTTTGACGGCAAGGCCGAATTTTTCAATCGTGTACGGTTTCTTGACAACCGCTCCCACGCCGATTTTCAAGGCCTGGCGGATTCTTTCGGTTTCCGAAAACCCGCTGACGATCATCGCTTTCTGATCGGGCTTTTCCCGGATGATCCGGCGGTAGGTTTCCAGCCCGTCGATACCGGGGTCCATGACCATATCGATCACGACGAGGTCGAACCTCGCCATTTTTAAGAATTTGACGGCGTCCTCGCCGCGGATCACGGCGGAAACATCGTATCCGAGGGTTTCAAGCATTTCCGCGGCGATATCCCGTTGTTTTTTGACGTCGTCGACGATCAGGATCTTTTCTCCGTTTCCATTGAGTTGCGTCAGGTCCTGAACCCCGGCGCCGCCGGGGATGGCTTTTCGCGTCGCCGGAAAAAACAGCTGGATGTACGTGCCTTTTCCCACTTCGCTGTCCAGGTGGATGAAGCCGTTGTGATCCTTTACGGTTGCCCATACCACGGCCATTCCCAAACCGGTGAGCCTTCCTCCGGTACGGTTCTTTGCGTAGAAGGGTTCGAAGACGTTGTCGATGTCCTGCGCCGATATTCCGACCCCGGTATCGGCGACCGTCAGAACGCAGTACTCCCCTTCGGGGACCCTGTCGAATCCTTGGAGCTCCTTGTCGATATACCGATTGGCCGTTCGAATGGTCAGGGTGCCGCCACCGGGCATCGCCTTGGTCGAGTTTGCGACGATATTCCCCAGGACTTTCGTCAGATGCGTGGAAGATCCCTCCAGATTCAAAAGGTCGGGCGCAAGATCGCGCGAGGTTTCCAATTTTTGATTCGATGATTTCAGTTGCCGATATTCCGGACTCTCCAGAAAATCGTTTACGATCGCGTTCAAATTCAGGACGTCCCGGCGGGCAATCCCCCTGCGGGTCAATGCGAGGAGGTCTTCGACGATTGCGGCGGCTTTTTCCCCGCTCTCCCGGATGGCGTGAACCGGCGCGACAAGAGGGCTCTCGTCCGGAAGCTGCCTCAGTATGGAATCCGGGTATCCGGAGAGGCCGTTCAGGATGGCGCCGAGATCGCGGGCCACACCGACCGCCAATGCCGCAACGCTTTCCATCCGTTCCGTTTTTTGGATTTTTGCTTCAAGCCTTCTTCTCTCATCTTCGGCTTTTTTGAGTTCGGTTACATCCCTTACGGTATCCAGGATCGATTCCTTGCCATCAAATTCAACCCGGCTGGAGTTGACTTCCACGTCTATCGGTTTTCCGTCTTTTCGTATGTGGCGGAGTTGGATCCTTTGCCTATGGTTCTTCGCCCAGGCCTGTCGATTGGCGATCAGAAGATTTTGATCGCCCGGGTGAACGGTGTCAAATTCATTCTTCCCGATGATTTCACCCTTTTCCGAAAAGCCGTGCATCTTCAGCCAGGCGGGGTTGGCATCGATCAGCTCTCCATTGCAGGAAAGGCACATCGCCTCCAAAGACTCCTCGAAGAGGGTGCGGTATTTGCTTTCAGATTTGGTGAGATTTTCAACAAGACGATCCCGTTCCTCGATGATCGTCTCGTAATCCGCAATCAGGTCTTTCATTGCCCACCCGATCATCCGGTTTATCGTGGCTCTGAGCCAATGCGATAAAATGCTTCTTTTCTTCCATTTGATGAAAAAACGGCAACAAGGCGCGCCTTCCACGACGCATTCAAGCTCTCTGATTTCGACGATGGTGGCGCCGGTCAACTCGGCGATCCCCGTATAAACGCCCAAATTCCAATTGCACACATCCTTCGTGACGTTAAAGCCGGGTCGGTACTTGATTTCGAATTCGGCGGATGACCCGGAAGCGGCGACCAGATGCACGTCCTTGGTCCGGTTGAACTTGGCATTCAACTTCGGGGCCTGTTTTACCAGCATTTCCGGACTTAAACTTTTTATCACGAAAAGCGTCGTTTTCGACAGGCTCTCCCGAACCATCTCGGCCCCTACGGTAAAAAGCGGATTGGGGCCCCCCATGATTTTTCGGACATTTGAAAGGAGCATAAGGGAGAATTCGTTCGAAACCCAGTAAGCACCATCCTTAAGATGCTCGACGGTTATCGGGACGATGAGGGTCGGGTCGTATTTGTCCTGAATAAAATAATCCCCGTCGACCAGCCCCGCGACAAGCTGCTCGACCCCTTCGTCGCCGTAATGCTTCCGAAGGTATGCGACCAGCCCTTTGAAATTCTGGCAGCTGATTTCCTTGGACATGGGAATGTTCATGAACGCTTCCCTTGCATCCATCCCAAAGCGGCCCTTTTCCGCGATTTTTGCGTTTTCCCCTCCTGTGCACACCCCTTCACCAGGCAGGAAGGATCCGGCGCGGGGAAAACACGGGTGCTAACCGATTCGGATTTTTCGTATAGCGCCGTGCATTTGCCGATGACGTGGGCCGCATGCCGGTAGGCGCCGCGCAGGGTCCGGGGCGGCAGATAGGTTTCGGGCACGATGCGATAGGTCGATTCCTGGAACCGGACGTCCCACGGGGTGCCGGTCGTCCAGGACATGCAGGCGTTGTTCCACGCCCGATCGGTGCCCTTGAAGTAATGGGCGCGGAGCCGGGATACCCTTTCGGACGGCCCACGGGGTTCCTTGGCGGGATAGGCCGCGGCGCGTGCGGTGGTCGCGTTCATCGAAAACCTCTTTTCGGGTCCGGGAAGATTATGGTGTATCCATTGTCGGCGATAACATGTATTTTGTAAAGAATGTCCCGGTGCCGTTCGCCCAATCCGCCGCCGAAGGAGCCGTGAAATGAACCCCCTGGCCATTTGCTTTGATGATGTCGCCCGTGCGCACGAACGCATCGCCGGTGTCGCCCATCGCACGCCGGTGCTCACCTCGAAATATGCCGATTCGCTGTCCGGGGCCGAGCTGTTTTTCAAATGCGAAAACTTCCAGCGCATGGGCGCATTCAAGTTTCGAGGCGCCTACAACGCGATCTCCCAGCTCACCGCCGCCCAGAAAGCCGGCGGCGTCGTGACCTTTTCGTCGGGAAATCACGCCCAGGCCATCGCGTTGTCCGCGGGCCTTCTCGGTGTGAAGTCGGTGATCGTCATGCCGGACGATGCCCCGGCGGTCAAGATCGCCGCCACCCGCGGCTACGGCGGTGAGGTGATCCTCTACGACCGCTATGCCGGGGACCGGGAGGCCATCGTAAACCCGATCGTGGAGGAGCGCGGCATGACGCTGATCCCTCCCTACGATCATCCGCACGTCATGGCCGGACAGGGCACGGCGGCCAAGGAGCTGATCGAGGATGCCGGGGCTCTCGATGTCCTGATCGTACCGGTCGGCGGCGGCGGCCTGCTTTCCGGGTGCGCCACGGCCGCAAAGTCGATGGCCCCCGGGTGCACCGTCATCGGCATCGAACCGGAGGCCGGAAACGACGCTCAGCGCAGCCTGCGCGCCGGCCGGATCGTGCACATCGACGTGCCCAAAACCATCGCCGACGGTGCCCAGACCCAGCATGTCGGCCAATATACCTTTCCCGTGATCCAACAGTTGGTGGACGATATCCTGACGGTCGGCGACGATGAATTGATCGAGACCATGAAAGTCTTCGCCGGCCGGATGAAAATCGTGGTGGAGCCCACGGGTTGCCTCGGTGCCGCCGCGGCCTTGGGCCGCCGGCTCGATCTGCGCGGCAAGCGGGTCGGGGTCATCGTGTCCGGTGGGAATATCGATCTGGCGCGGCTCGCATCGATGATTCAGGGGAGCGCATGACACGCGGCAGGGCCGGCGCATGCGGGCGCCCGTAATCCGGGAT
>JBJKPT010000633.1:0-4084 GCA_046706045.1 Desulfobacterales bacterium | reverse complement strand
CGGGCAGACGCAGGGATCCGCCTTGCCGCGGTCATCGCGGCCGTGGCGATGCTGACGGGATGTGCCGCTCTAAACCGCTTCCAGCGCGACGGGCAATTGACGCTCGAAGGCCTTCGGCACCCCGTGCGGGTGGTGCGCGATGAAAAAGGAATGGCCTACATCTATGCCGGGGACATGGACGACGCCATCCGGGCCCAGGGGTTCGTGGCGGCCCAGGACCGGCTGTTCCAGATGGAGCTGACCCGGCGGATCGCCGGCGGACGGATCAGCGAACTGGCCGGGGAGAAGGGGATCGCCTTGGATACCCGGATGCGGACCCTGGGATTTTACCGCAACGCGAAGCGCCATGCCGCACGGCTCGGCCCGGGCCCGCGCGAATTTTTCGGATCCTACGTGGCCGGGATCAATGCCTACATCGCCACCCGGCGCGACACGTACCCTTGGGAGTTCCGCCTTTCCGGCATTGCGCCGAGCCCCTGGACGACGGCCGATGCCCTGGCCATTCTCTACTACATGAGCTGGAATTCATCGGCCAACATGGATAGCGAGATCGTCATGCAGGCCCTTCTGGACAAGCTCGGCCCCGAGCGGATCCGGACGCTCCTGCCCCTGAACATCGACCCGGACGATCCGCGCACCGCCGATCCGGATGCGATCGACACCCAGGTGCCCAAACCCACGGCCGGACTGTTCGATCTTCAAAAATGGACCGCGTTCCTGCACCCCGGGGTTCTGGCCATCGGCAGCAACAACTGGGTGGTGGGACCGGCAAAATCACCGGGGAAAAAACCGATCCTGGCAAACGATCCCCAGCTGGACGCGCGCATCCTGCCGGGTCCATGGTACCCCTCGGCCCTGATCACCCCGCACCACCGCATCGTCGGGGTGGGCATTGCGGGGCTTCCCGGGATGGTGGTGTTTCGAAGCGACCGCGTGGCCGTCGGGGTCACCAACGGCTATTCCGATACCCAGGACCTTTACATCGAAACCGTGGACCCGGCCGATCCCGACCATTACCTGGAGGGATCCGTGTCGCGGCCGTTTGAGCGGATCCGGGAGACCCTGCGCGTGAAGGACCCCCATGCCAAGGGCGGATTCCGCGAACAGGCGGTCACGATCCGATTCACCCGCCGCGGCCCCGTGGTCTCCGACACGATCCCCGGGTTTTCCAAGAACGCCGTGGTGACCCTGCGTTGGGCCCCTTACGAAACCATGGGGCCGGAGATCGGCCTGGACCGGGTCCTTCTGGCCGATTCGGCCGAGGCGATCCGCCGGGCACTGGCCGATGTCAACTGGATCTCCCTGAATTTCGTTTTTGCCGACACCCGCGGCGACATCGGCTGGGTCTCTTCGGGCAAGGTGCCGATCCGTTCGGCCGCGGACGGCGCGTTTCCGGTCCGGGTGACCGGCGGCGCCGACAACTGGCACGGCTTCATCCCTGTTGCCGCCATGCCGCAGGTCATGAACCCGGAAAAAGGGTGGATCGCCACGAACAACAACCGGACCGTCGGCGCCGACTACCCCTATTACCTGTCTTCCTATTATGCGGCCTCTTACCGCTATGCCCGGATAAAACAGCTGATCACCGGGAAATCGTCCATCACCGTGGCGGATCACTGGCGGTTTCAGCGCGATACGAAAAACCTTCTGGCCGCTGCCGTGGCCCCGATCATGGAACGGGCCCTTTCCCGGGATCCGGGCACCCGGTCGCTTGCAGCCGTGCTTGCCGGCTGGAATTTTCACGACGACCCCGATGCCGCGGCCCCCACCGTTTTCCAGGCCGTCTACCGGCGCGTTGCCCAGCGCGTCTTTGAAGATGAGCTGGGAAAGCCGCTGGCCGATCAGATGCTGGAGCACTGGTACGTCTGGCAGGAGCGCCTGGAGGCCATGGTGACGGCAGGCCGCTCGCCATCGTTTGACGATATCCGCACCCCGGGCCGCATCGAAACCCGGGACGACGAATTCGTGGCCGCGGGAAAGGATGTGCTGGCCGCACTCGGCCCGCATCTCGGATCGGACCCGTCCACCTGGAAGTGGGGTCGGGTGCACACCATCGAATTTGTCAGCCCGATCCGACGTTCCGGATTCGGCAAGGGGCTCCTGGGCGGTGGCGAGTTTCCTTTTCCCGGGTCCGGCGAAACCCTCTACCGGGGCCTCTACGATTTCGACAACCCCTTTCACGTGACCATTTCCGCCTCGCTTCGGATGGTGGCGGATTTGAGCGATCCCGACAAGGTCCTGGCCGTGCTGCCGGGCGGTGTGACCGCGCGGATCTTCGATCCCCACACCACGGACCAGATCCCGGCCTTTATCGACGGCGACGCGTGTTATTGGTGGTTCAGCGACGCGGCCATCGCGGCCCATCAAAAGGACCGGCTGGTGTTGACCCCGTGATGCGGGTGCCGGGCGCGGGGGCGGTGCCCGGTGTGCCTGCCCTCGGATGCAGGGCCTTTCGGAGCACGCCGTTGGATGGTTGCACACGGGAAAATGCCAATTATTTTTTGAAAGATCGGCATTGCGTCGCATCTTTTTCACGCGTTATCACAATTCCGGCATTGGCCGGTGCCCATTCGCGCATGGGGCCATTTTGCGCACGTTTCAAGCGATCCGTTCGACGCAAAAATCGCGCAAAAGGGTCGTTCGCGGGTAGACATTCGTCCCGCATCCGGGATAAGGAGGGTTCATGTACGAGAACATCCACGCCGCCATTTTGGCATCGTTTGTCGCCGATGCGTTTTCTCTCGGTCCTCATTGGATTTACGATACCGAACGGATCGACAGCCTCTTTGGCCGGGTATCGCAGGTCACCGCCCCGCCGGAAGGATCCTTTCACAAGGGCAAAAAAAGGGGGGATTTTACCCATTACGGGGATCAAACCCTGCTTCTGCTGGAGACCATCGCCGGAGACCGGGCCTTTTCCATCGGTGCCTTTGCCGATGCCTGGCAGGCCATGATGGCCGGTTACGCCGGTTACTTTGATCACGCGACCAAAGAAACCCTGGAAAACCGGAAGGAAGGGCTGGCCCCGGAGTCGGCCGGTTCCGGATCGACCGATTTGGGCGGTGCTTCGCGGATTGCACCCCTTCTGGCCATCTTCGGCGACGACGAGGCGGCCTTGGTCGCCGCGGCCCGTGCCCAGACGGCCATGACCCACAACGTGGCCGATGTGATCGACGCCGCGGAGTTTTTCGCTCGCCTCACGGTCCGGGTCCTTTCCGGGACCGACCCGGCCTCGGGCATCGAGACGCTGCTCCCAGAGGGATTTGATCGTGAGCCCTTCGCCCCGTGGATACGGCGCGGCCTGGCGAGCCGGACGGAATCGACCCGCTCCGTCGTGAGCCGTTTCGGGCAGATGTGCGGGGTCAACGGCGCATTTCCCTCGGTGATTCACATCATCGCCCGGTACCCCGGTGACCTGAAAACGGCCTTGATCGAAAACGTGCTGGCCGGTGGCGATTCGGCGGCCCGCGGACTCATCATCGGCATGGTCCTGGCCGCCCGGCAAGGGATCCCCGCCATCCCGGAATCCTGGCTGGCGGCGATGCGCGCCCGTGAACACATCCTGGACCTCTTAAAACGCTTCACTTGAAGGAAAGGACGATCGATGATTCGGATCGACATTCCGGGGTACCGAACCCTGACGTTGGAATATCTGGTGCTCGATTTCAACGGAACGCTCGCGGTCGACGGCTGTCTCGCGGAGGGCGTGGGCCAGCGGCTCACGGCCTTGACCGAGCGGCTCGACGTTCATATTCTCACCGCGGATACCTTCGGCCGGGTTGTCGGTGAAATGGAGGGCATCCCCTGCCGGGTGTCGATCCTGCCGCCCGAAGCCCAGGATCAGGCCAAACGCGCCTACGTCGAAGAGCTCGGCGCGGACCGGGTGGTGGCCATGGGAAACGGGCGCAATGACCACCGGATGATCACCGCTGCGGCACTGGGTGTGGCCGTGCTGATGGATGAAGGCGTCGCCGTGGAGACCCTTACCGTCGCGGATGTGGTGTGCCCGGGAATTATTCCCGCTTTGGATCTGTTGACCCATCCCCTTCGGCTGGTGGCGACCCTTCGTTCGTGACGGCCACGA
>JBJKPT010000632.1:0-1028 GCA_046706045.1 Desulfobacterales bacterium | reverse complement strand
GTTTTGCCCTGGGCCATCGCGACCTCATCGATCGGATGCGGCGACTTTCCCTGCCCTGGAGCGTCAATGCCCTGGCCCAGGCCGCGGTGGTCTGGCTCTTCACCCATACGGGGGAGGCCGAACGGTTTGTCCGGGAGACCCGTGCGCGGCTCGCCGCGGACCGGGACCGGTTCGTGGCGGCGTTTGCCGGAAACAACCGCATCCGGTGGTTTTCGGGCAAGACCCCATTTGTCCTCGGCGAACTGGGTGGGGCCCACACGGCGGCCGCGGTCAAACGCGCCCTGGCCCGGCACCGGCTCCTCATCCGGGATTGCAGCAATTTCGTCGGCCTATCCGAGCGGTTTATCCGGGTGTCGATGAAAACCCCGGCGGTGAACGACCGGCTCGCGGCGGCCCTGGTCAAGATCCTCGACGCCGAACCCGAACCCGCCGCCCGCGAGGGCCTGCAGGAATCGACCCTGCCCCTTCCACGGTCCAAAGGAATGGCTTCATGACAACGCCCGCAGCTTACCTGATCCTTCCCGCGGCCGTGGCCCTGGACCTTCTGATCGGCGATCCCCGGGGCCTTCCCCACCCGGTGCGGTGGATGGGCCGGGCGATCGCCGCGGCCGAGCCCGTCTTTCGACGGTTGCCGGTGTCGCCCCGCAAGGCCGGCATTGCCTTTGCCTTTACCCTGGCGGCCGGCACCGGGTTGGCGGCGGCGGCCCTGGTGGGCCTTGCCCGGGCCGTTCATCCGCTGCTGGGCGCCGCCGTGGAAATGGTGATGATCTATTATTGCATTGCCACCCGATCCCTTCGGGATGCGGCCATGGCCGTTTACGACGGCCTTTCGGCAGGCGATACGGAACGCGCCCGGGCCGCGATCCGGATTACGGGCATCGAAAGCCGGGCCGGGATGAAATTGGCGGCATCGTCGAGACGGGCCGCCCCGGTGCCGAACTCGCGGTATCGATCGTTGCGGTAGCCCACCATGCTGTCCAGGGTGTTCACCATCCGGTAGGCCATGGCGGCCGGCGCCCCGCCGAGGG
>JBJKPT010000631.1:0-3579 GCA_046706045.1 Desulfobacterales bacterium | reverse complement strand
AGCATGCCGATGGCAAGGTTGGTGACCACCAGAACCCCGAGGTGGATGAGATCGATGCCGAGCGCGGGCTGCATGGCGCTGATCAACGGCACCAGGAGGATCAGCGCCGCCGTGGTTTCGACGACGGTGCCGGCGGCAAGGAGCACGGCGTTGACGATCAACAAGAGAACCCACGGGGTGTGGCTGAGGGAAAGAAGGCCTCCGGCCAGCCGGGCCGGCATGTCCGCCATGGCGGCGATCCAGGAAAAGACCGAGGCCGTGGCGATGATGAAGAGCACGATGGCCGAGGTGACCGCGCCCTCGCGAAAAATCGGCACCAGGTCGCCGATACCGATGGTCCGGTAGACGGCCATTCCGACGGCGAGGGCGTAGACCACGGCAACGGCGGCCGATTCCGTGGCCGTGAAGATACCGAAGAGGATGCCGCCCAGAATGATCGCAGGCGCTCCCAGGGCGAGGAGCGCCCTCAAGGAGGTGCGTCCGACGCGGCCCAAAGAAAAAGTGCTCGTGGCCGTATGGCCGCCTCTTCGGGCGATGATGGTGGAAACCACGATGAGGGAAATCCCGATGAGAATCCCCGGCAGGATGCCGCCGGCAAAGAGCCGGCCGATGGACGCCCCGGTGAGAAAACCGAAGATGATCATGGGGATCGAGGGGGGGATGATGACGCCGATGGCGCCGCCGGAGGCCTGGACCGCCGCGGAAAAATCCGAATCGTAGCCGGCGTGTTTCATGGCCGGAATCAGAATGGTGCCGACCGCCACGGTGTCGGCGGCGGCCGATCCGGATATGCCGGCAAAAAACATGGCCGAGACCACGGCAACGGCGCTAAGCCCGCCGGGAAGCCAACCGACCAGGGCATCGGCAAAATCGATGATCCGTTGACTGATCCCGCTTTTTTCCATGATGAGGCCGGCATACATGAAGAGCGGTACGGCCATGAGGTAGAAGGAGTCGACACCGGCCACCATCCGCTGGATCACCAGGACAAGGGGAAGGCCCTGGCTTGCCGCGATGGTCAGCACCGCCGCCGTGCCGATGGCAAGAGCGATGGGGATGTTCAGGGCAAAGAGCAGGAGCAGGCAGAAAAGCAGGAGTTCAGCGCTCACGACGGCCCCCCTGGAGCAGGGCGGCGGCCCCGGCCGCCGCATGCAGCAGCAGGAGCGCCCCGCCCACCGGCACCGCGGCAAAGACCACCCACTTGGGCAGAGAGAGGGCCGGCGAGATCTGCAACCGCACGAACCAGGCGAATCGGATCCCGTAAACGATCATCATCACGGAAAAGGCCATGGCGATGACATGGGCCGCAAGGGCTGCCAGGGCCCGGAAGGACTCCGGCATGCGGCCCACGAGGGAGTCGATTCCGGGATGGGCGCCGCGGCGATAGGCCGTGGAGGCACCGAGGAACGTGAGCCAGACGAGAATGTAGCGCGCCAGCTCGGCGGACCAGAAAAGGGATGCGTTGAAGACATAGCGACGCAGCACCTGGAAGGCCACCACCGCGGCCATGACCATCCCGCCCGCGGCCAGCACGAGTTCCACGACACCGTCGATTCGGCGGCTCGCTTCCGCAAGAAAACCGGCAATCCGGATCA
This sequence comes from Desulfobacterales bacterium, assembly GCA_046706045.1. Classification (GTDB taxonomy): domain Bacteria; phylum Desulfobacterota; class Desulfobacteria; order Desulfobacterales; family JBDRRP01; genus JBJKPT01. The sequence continues at coordinate 1,984 of JBJKPT010000631.1, read as the reverse complement.
TGGGGCCAAACCCATATAAACGGTTCAGCATCAACGGGTGGCGGCAATCACCTTCAGGAGGAGGCTGTGCACCTGGGGATTGCTGAAAATCGGCATGTCCTTCATTCCGGCGACTTTTTTCCGGAAGGCGGCGATGTCCGGATCTTCGATGACCTGCATTCCCTTGGCCTTGAGCATGGCCAGGCGCTCGGCGTTTTTGGCGCGGTTGACCTTCCGCTCGTAGACCGCCGCCTCGTGCATGGTGCTCTGGATGAGCTGCTGGTCCGCCGGCTTGAGGGTCTTCCACCAGACGAGGGAGGCCACATCGATGTGGGGTGAGTAGACGTGGCGGGTCAGGGTCAGGTATTTTTGCACTTCATAGAGCTTGTAGACGTCCATGACCCAGAGGGGGTTCTCCTGGCCGTCGATCACGCCCTCCTCGAGCTCGGTGTAGATGGGCCAGGGCATGGGGGTCGGATTGGCACCCAGGGTTTTCCAAATAGCCATGTGCAGGGCCGAGGACATGACCCGGATTTTCAACCCGGCGAGGTCCTTGGGAGACCTGACCGGCCGGCGATTGTTGGTGAGGTCGCGGAATCCGTTTTCCGAAAAGCAAAGCCCCTTGAATCCGGATGGCTCCAGGCTGTTGAGGATGTCACGCCCCAGGGGGCCGTCGAGGATGGCATCGGCCTGAGCGTAGTCCTTGAACAAGAATGGATAGTTCACGACCCGCACGACGGGATCGAAGGTGTCGAAGGGGCCGGCGGTGATCACCCCCATCTGGACGGTGTTCAATTGGATCTGCTGAAGGATCTGCGTTTCGTTTCCGAGGGAGCCGGAATCGTAAATGTGCACGGTAAAGCGTCCGTTGGAGCGCGGCTCGATCAAGGACTTGAATTTTTCGGCCACGATGTTCTGGGCCGACCCGGGTTTGGTGACGACCCCGAGCTTGATCTCAAAGGCACCGGCGGCGGTGGCCAGGATCAGGATGGCGGCGGCGGCGAGGGAAAAGATGCGCATGGATTTCATGGTACCGTCTCCTTGGAAGAGGATGAGGGGGAAATGTCCGGAAACCGATGACCCACCCGGATCTGCCCCAGCGGGTAACAAATGTCATTTCAATTGTCAATCGGCAGATCGGGGGTTGACACGGCGTGGATATCCTGGAATGCACCCCCACTATTGACTCCTAAGAGGGGGGTGGGATAAAAGGGCAGGTTATTTGCTTTTTTTGACTCCGGGGCGCCTTTGGGCGGCACGGTAAGACGACGACGGAGGCGGCCAGGCCATGATCCAACGCATCCGGGGCTTCCGGGACATTCTGCCCGGAGAAAGCGCCTTGTGGCAGCACATCGAGCGAACGACCATCGCGTTGTTTGAACATTTCGGCTTTCGGGAGATTCGTATCCCCGTGATGGAAAAAACCGAGCTGTTTGCCCGGGGCATCGGCGAGGACACGGACATCGTCGAAAAGGAGATGTACACGTTTTCCGACCGGAACGGGGACCTCATCACCCTTCGGCCCGAGGCGACGGCCTCGATCTGCCGGGCCTATATCCAGGAAAAGCTCTATTCCGCCGATCCGCTCGGCAAGTTTTACATGATCGGGCCGATGTTTCGCCGGGAACGGCCGCAGAAGGGGCGTTACCGCCAATTTTACCAGATCGATGCGGAAATTTTCGGGACGGATTCGCCCTATGCGGACGCCGAACTGATTTTCATGTTGAAAACCCTGCTGGAACGGCTGGGGGTCGCCGACGTGACCGCCCACATCAATTCCCTGGGCTGCCCGGATTGCCGGCCCGGTTTCCGCGAAGCGCTCATCGGATTCATCGATCAGCGCCTTGACCGGCTCTGCGAGGACTGCCGCCGCCGCAAGGACCGCAATCCCATGCGGGTCCTCGATTGCAAGGTCCCCTCCTGCCGGGAGGCCATGACCGGTGCACCCTCCATTCTCGATCACCTCTGCGACGCGTGCCGCCGGCACTTTGCCACGGTCCAAAAG
>JBJKPT010000630.1:0-6246 GCA_046706045.1 Desulfobacterales bacterium | reverse complement strand
AACGCCGAGACCCTTGCCGAGGTCGAAGACATTTACCTGCCCTTTCGGCCAAAACGCCGGACCCGCGGAACCATCGCCCGGGAAAAAGGCCTGGAGCCGTTGGCCGATCAAATTTTCGACCAGAAGGGAATCGACCCGGAGGGGGTTGCCGAAGGGTTTATCGACGAGGAAAAAGGAGTGGCGTCGGTGGAAGACGCCCTGGCCGGCGCCCGGGATATCATTGCCGAGCGGATCAACGAGGACGGAGCGGCCAGGGCTCGGCTGCGGGATCTGTTTCTGACCGAGGGGATCGTCAGAAGCCGTGTGGCCTTGGGAAAAGAAACCGACGGCGCCAAGTTCAAGGACTATTTTGAATGGGAAGAGCCGGTGAAAACCGTGCCGTCCCATCGGCTTCTGGCCATGCGCCGGGGAGAAAACGAGGACATTCTCAACCTGAGCGTCGCCCCGGACGAGGAAACGGCCGTTGCGATCCTCGAGGCGATGTTTGTCCGCGGTGACGGCCGGGATGCCGACCAGGTCCGGATGGCCGTCCGGGACGGCTACAAGCGGCTCTTGTCCAGGAGCATGGAGACCGAGGCCCGGCTGGTGACGAAGCAGCGGGCCGATACCGAAGCCATCGCGGTCTTTGTCGAAAACCTGCGCCAATTGCTTCTCGCCCCCCCCTTGGGGGCCAAGCGGGTCATGGGGCTCGATCCGGGCTTTCGAACCGGCTGCAAGCTCGTTTGCCTGGACCGCCAGGGGAAGTTGGTCCACCACGACACGATCTATCCCCACACCGGAGCGGCCAAGGCAGAAGCCGCGGCAGAAACCGTGCGCATCCTCTGCGAACGCTTCGGGATCGAGGCCATCGCCATCGGCAACGGCACGGCCGGACGCGAGACCGAGACCTTTGTCCGGAGTCTCGGGCTTCCGGCCGAAGTCCCCGTCATCCTGGTAAACGAAAGCGGCGCCTCCATCTATTCGGCTTCCGAGGCGGCCCGGGAAGAATTTCCCGACCAGGATCTCACCGTTCGCGGCGCGGTGTCCATCGGCCGGCGCCTCATGGATCCGCTGGCCGAACTCGTCAAGATCGATCCCAAGTCCATCGGGGTCGGCCAGTACCAGCACGATGTCGACCAGAACCTGCTCCGCCAATCCCTGGACGACGTCGTCGCCTCCTGCGTCAATGGTGTCGGCGTGGACGTCAACCGCGCGAGCGTCCAACTACTGACCTACGTGAGCGGAATCGGCCCCACCATCGCAAAGAACATCCTGGCCTTCCGGGACGAAAACGGCCCCTTCGGCTCCCGGGAAGCGCTGAGAGCCGTATCCCGCCTCGGTCCCAAGGCTTTCGAGCAGTCCGCCGGGTTTTTGCGCATCGTCGATGGTGCACACCCCCTGGACGCGAGTGCCGTCCACCCGGAACGCTATCCGCTCGTCGACCGCATGGCCGCCGATCTGGATTGCACCATCGCGGACCTGATGACATCCGAGGCCCTGCGAAAACGAATCGACATCGCACGCTACGTCACCGACGATGTGGGCCTTCCCACCCTGGAAGACATCCTCAAAGAACTGGCCAAGCCGGGCCGGGACCCGCGCAATGCCTTCGAGGCCTTTTCCTTTGCCGAAGGGGTGACCGGGATCGACGACCTGGAGCCGAGCATGAAGCTTCCCGGCATCGTGACCAATATCACCCGGTTCGGCGCATTCGTCGACTTCGGCGTCCACCAGGACGGCCTCGTTCACATCAGCCAGCTGGCGGACCGGTTTGTCAACGATCCCGCGGACGTGGTAAAGGTGCACCAGGCCGTCGAGGTCACGGTTCTGGAGATCGACCGCGACCGCCGGCGCATTGCGCTGTCGATGAAATCGAATCCCCTGGTCCCGAATGCGGCCCCCGGGGCCGATGCCGCGGGGGATCCTCCGAAAAAAAGCAGCCGCCGGATGAAACCGCCATCGAAGACGGCCAAGGGCGGCTCGCCGGAACCGGCGCCGTTCAACAATCCCTTTGCCGATTTTTTCAAGCCGAAGGCCTAGAGGAATTTTTCAATGATCGCCGTCGTTCAACGGGTATCGCGAAGCGAGGTTGCGGTCGAGGGGTGCGCCATCGGCACCATCGGCCCGGGGCTCGCGGTGCTTTTGGGGGTTGCCGACGCCGACACCCCTGCCGAGGCCGAGTGGATGGCGGAAAAAATCGTCCACCTGCGGATCTTCGAAGACGAGGCCGGCAAGATGAACCGTTCGGTCAAGGACATCGGCGGCGAGATGCTTGTGGTCTCCCAGTTCACCCTTCTCGGCGATTGCCGCAAAGGCAGGCGCCCGTCCTTTGTTCGGGCTGCGGCCCCGGAAGCCGCCGAAGGCTTGTACCATCGCTTCATCGACGCGGTCGGGAACGCCGGGATCCCGGTGGCCACCGGTCAATTCCGGGCCCGCATGGCCGTTTCGCTGGTGAACGACGGCCCGGTGACCCTAGTCGTGGAAAGCCCGAATCCAACGGATAACCGATGAGTTCATTGCCCTGCCGTCGATTTTTCCTCTGGTCGCTGGTGGTGATTGCGGCCCTGAACCCGTGCCTCGCCCCTGGCAATACCGCCCGGGCCGCTGCCACCCATTTGCCGTCGCCGGTCTCCTTCGACCTCGGGTCCCGGGAAGCTATCCGGGTCACGGCACCCGACGGCCGGGTGGTGCTGGCGATTCACCAGCACACCCCCCTGATGCCCGCATCCACCTTGAAATTGCTCACCGCCCTCACCGTCTTCGACGCACTGGGACCGGGATATCGCTTTGAAACGGTCTGCTACCGGAGCCCCTCCGGGGATCTGGTGATCCATGGGTCCGGAGACCCCTTGCTCACCTCCGAAGCGCTCGATGCCCTGGCAACACAACTGGCCGGCCGGATTGCCGGCCGTGGCGCCGGGAAGTCCTTTCGGGACCTTATCCTGGACGATTCCTATTTCCGCGAATCCGCGGTCATCCCCGGGGTCGGCGCAACGTCGAATCCTTACGATGCGCCCATTGGAGCTCTTTGCGTCAATTTCAATACCGTGGATTTCCTTCTGGTCAACGGCATCCCGGTGTCGGCCGAACCGCAGACCCCCCTGATTCCTTTTGCCGTCGAACGCATCCGACGGATGCATCCGATGACGGCCGGCCGGATCGTCCTGACCCACGAGCACGACGAGGCGCTCCTTTATGCCGGCCACCTGATCCGGGCGTTTTTGGCCAAACACGGCGTTGCCATCACCGGCCGCATCCGCCGGGGTCGGCTCGATCCGGTCCGGGATCGGGAGCTGTTTCGGTTTCAATCCCCATTCACCGTTGCCGATGCCGTCACCAAATTGCTTCATTTTTCCAATAACTTCATCGCCAACCAGCTTCTGATCGCCGCCGGTGCCAAGGTCTACGGGCCGCCGGGAACCCTGAAAAAGGGGGTGGGCCTGCTCGTGCGGTTTGCCCGAAAACGCCTGGGAATCCGGGATGCGATCGTCTCGGAAGGTTCGGGTATCTGCCGCTCCGACCGCATGTCGGCGGCCGGCATGGACCGGGTGCTGAAGGCATTCCTGCCCTACCGGCACATGCTTCGCTCCGATTCCAACGGTTATTACAAGACCGGCACCCTGGACGGCGTGCGCGCCCGGGTGGGACTTATCGATACCGGGAAGGGAATTGTCTACCGCTACGTGATTCTTCTGAATTCCGGGAACCAACCGGCCGCCCGGTACCTGCCGGCGATCCGTCGGGCCGTGTTCCTCGACCGGCGCGCCGTCGGGTCACGGTGAGGGTTTCTTTTTTAATTTCTTCCGAGCGTTCGGGACCGGTGCGCTCTCCATGATCAGCAACACTTCGCCCTCCCAGTGGATTCTTCTTTTTTTCCAGTGCCTGCCGGTGCTCGGAATGGATCGGACAACACGCCGCACCTTGAAGTTCTTTTCGAGTCCGGATTCCAGCTGCTGCAACGGGGTCACGTAATCCCCGTCACTTATGGGCATGGTGATCAGGTGGACGTAACCGGCCTTGATCTGGGTCTCCACGGAGCCGATCCAGAGCGGAAAGGATCCGCCATCGACGATCCGGACATCCGTCGGCCATAAGCGGAGGACCCGTTTGCGGTCGCCTTCTACCTGGACCAGGAGCACCTTTTCCATCCGCCCGTCGTGCAGATGCGGAAAGACCGGGAGCTGGGCGATGGGCGTTTCCGGGGAAAGCAGGGCGAACACACTGTGGAGGCCGAATGCCACGGGCCGGTGCCATCCCTCGGAAATCAAGGCGTTGGTCAGGGCATCGACGGATCCGGCCCATTGAATGGTCAGGGGCTGCTTTCGCTCGCCTTCAAAGTCGAATCGCCAGGCCGGCAGCCGGCGCCAGCCGTCATCGACCCAATGCTTGAAGGTCAGCGGTTTCACGATGTGACGGGGAGAAAAAAAGGCGAGATCGCGTTGGTGGTGCTCGGCCAGATGCCAGGTGCCCGCACAGGCCAATACCCCGATGGTAACCAGGGCGAGCCATCGACGGGGAATCGGTTCAACCGGCCCTTTCAGATAGGCGATGGCCAAGAGAACGGTCCAGATCGTGCCGACGAAAAAGCCGCCCAGGACATCGGAAAGCCAGTGCGCCCCGAGGTATAGGCGTGAAAAGGCCACCAGAAAGGAAACCATCAGAACGGCCGTTATGAGCCCCGCCCGCAATCGGGCGGAAGCGCTGCCCCGGGCGATCAGGATCGCCAGAAAACCGTACACGATGACGATCATGGTGCTGTGCTGGCTGGGAAACCCGTATGCCGACACCCCATGGTAAAGAGCCACGGGTCGGGGCAGATGAAGCATCCATTTGAGGAGGTTGGCCACCAGGAGACCGCCAAAGATGGCAAGCGCCCAGTACCCCGCCGTGCGGGTGCAGCGTTTCACGAGAAAAAGGAGAAGCACCGCAATGGCGACCCACCCGTACACCAGAAAATCCCCCATTTCGGTGACGGCGACCAGAATATGATCCGCCCAAGGGGTTCGAATGGATAAAAAAAAGTGATAAACCGCCTGGTCCGCCATGACCAGCGGATCCCGGGCCAAGACGCCCTGCAGAACCCGGAAAAATCCCCACACCGCGACGATCAGCAAAAAGAAGAGAAGGCCGAGAAGGTATTCTTCCCCTTTTGGGCGCATGAAAAAAAAAGAAAAAAAGCGCTTCACGGGCCGCCGCCAGCCGCGCGCCGGTTTTGCTTCGGAGATCCAGCGTTCCAGGGCGGCAAGCCACCGGGGGCCGTGGTCTCCCAGAAAACGGATGATTCTGCGGCATGACCATACGAAGGCCCACACGCTGATCGCGATCAAAAGAATCAGGACCGTCAGCCGCGCGCTGACCATGCCGGCAAGCGAAAGGGAAGTTCCGAAAAAGAATCCCGGCAAGAGGTAGACTACGGCCCAGCCCATACCGGAAAGCACATTGACCACGACGAACTGAAGGGGTTCCATGCCGAGCATGCCGGCCACCAAGGGCAGGACCGGCCGCACCGGTCCCACGAACCGGCCGAAGATGATGCTTTTCCCGCCGTGTCGCTGAAAAAACGCCTCCCCCCTTGCCAACATTCGGGGATACCGCCGGAGGGGCCAGACGGTCCTCAGCCCCTCGCGGTACCGGTGGCCGAGCCAAAAGCTGATGCCGTCTCCGGCGATGGCCCCCAGGGCCGCGATGGCACAGGTCGGCAAAAACCTGAGGCTGCCCGTGGCCACGATGGCCCCGACCCCGAACATGACCATGGATCCTGGAACGATGAGACCGACAAAGGCCAGGGATTCGGACAGGGCGACCAGGAAAACCGCCCCGTAGGCCAAATCGACGTGATGGGCGATAAAATAGAGAAACCCATGCATGGAACTCATGGGAAACACCGCCCGGGGCCGACACGGCGCAAGAAAATGACTTCAGCCGCCTTCACGGAATCACCCGTCTTCTTTTACGGGTCGCTCGTTTGCCCCAGGTGCGCCAGTAAACGAGCCCCATGGCCAAACACAACCCGATAAGTGCGAGGCTGATCCAGCGCAGGTTTTCCATGATCGATGCCTCGTTTCTGCCGAACCAATAGCCCAACCCCGTGAGAACCGAAACCCAAAGGCCCGCCCCGAGAACGGTTGCGATGCAGAAGATCGCAAAATTCATTCGGGTAAGCCCCGCGGGAAGGGAGATGTACTGCCGGATTCCGGGCAACAGACGGCCGATGAAGGTGCTGATGTGCCCGTGGTGATCGAAAAACCGATCGGCTTTTTCCATGGA
>JBJKPT010000629.1:0-1580 GCA_046706045.1 Desulfobacterales bacterium | reverse complement strand
TGGTCGTCGCGGCGCGTACTGCGTTGACAACCCGGGAGAACGCGGAAGGCGACGCCCGAAGCCACCCGCACGGCGGGTGGCGCCTTACTGCCCCTAAGCCGGCTTCATTTCCAGACGCCGTTCGATGATGGGCCAGGCATCGGCCAAAAGACCGGAATGATCCGGCGGGCGCATGGGGGGCCGATCCGGTGGGGCCGGGCGCGCACTTGCCCCCCTCAGGCCCCGGTAGTCGATGCGAGCCGCATCGGTGGTGTGATAGGTAATCATGCCGATCCGGCCCGCGGCCATGTCGTTGACCGCGTCGTTTCCCACCATCAGGCAGACCTCGGGCACCATGCCGATCTTTTGGCAGATCTCACGGAAATAGCCGGCATGGGGCTTCACGTGAGCCATGTTCTCGATGTCGGTGACAAGATCGAAATCGATGTCGGCCAGCCCGGCCCACCGGAGCCGGGTGTGCTGGGCGCAGAGGGGAAACAGGGGGTTGGTGGCGATGACGAGTTTCAGCCCGTGGGCCCGGATCCGATCAACCAGCGCCCGTCCGCCGGCCGAGCGGCGGACCGACACCGGAATGCCGGGATAGATGTCGGCATAAAACGCCTGGAACCGCTTCCAGGTCTCGGACTCCGAAACCGTGAGCCCCTCCGCGAACCGCCGGACGAAATGATCGCGATTGCAATGACGGCCGTCGGTGTGCTGGAGGCCGGCCACCGCGGCCATGATCCGCCGTCGAAGCTCCGCAGCCGTCATCAGATCCTCGAACACGGCGTCGAGGTATTCGAAATATCGGATGTAAAAACCCGGTTCATCGTACAAGATCAGCGTGTTATCCAGGTCCAGAAGCACGGCGTTCAACATGGCTGCCTTTTTTTCGTCCGTTTGGTCGGCGGAGCGTTCAAGGGGTCATCGGGCCAGGGGTGCTTCGGGTAGCGCCCCCGAAGGTCCTTTCGGACCGCATGATAACCCGTTTGCCAGAATCCCGCCAGGTCCCGGGTCACCTGCATGGGACGGCCCGCCGGCGAGAGCAGGTGAAGCAGCACGGGCACGCGACCGTCTGCGATTGCCGGTGTCGCCACGGCGCCGAACATCTCCTGGATGCGCACGGCCAATACCGGGGCATCCCCGCCGTAGTCGATGGCAAGCCGGGACCCGCTGGGCACCGGGATCCGTTCCGGCGCCAGGCGGTCCAGGGACTGTTGCCCGGACCGGGTCAGCCGGCCGCACAGGGCCGAGGCAAGATCGAGGCGTTTCAAATCCGAAAGACGCTTCATCCCGCCCAGCCACGGGGTGAGCCAGTCTTTGAGATCGTTAAAGAGGGCGCTGTCGGAGACGTCCGGCCATTCGGCCGCCTCGCCGAAGATGCGGCGCAGAAACATCACCCGTTGCTGCCAGCAGCGAAGCGCCGACCGCCAGGGCAGGCAGGAGATGCCCTCCTGCCGTATGCCGTCGATGAGCGCGTCCAGCACCCGTCCGGGGTCGGGTGTTGAAAGGGGGCGGCGTTCCAGAACGATTTCCCCGAAAACCCGTTCATGGACAGACGCCACCGCTTTTTGCCGGGAATCCCAGGCGATGGTTTCCCG
>JBJKPT010000628.1:0-3042 GCA_046706045.1 Desulfobacterales bacterium | reverse complement strand
CCCCGTGACCACGATGATTCGCGCCCCGAAACGGCCTTTGCCGGCACCGATTTTCATGTGAACGGATTTCACATCGGCGAACGGGTGTGAAATCCGTTCACGCTTGTTTTGTGCGGTGCCCTGTGGGATCCGGCCCTCCGTCGGCCCCATGGCGGGCTCCCGACCGGAAATACGAAATCCAAAACCCTCCGGGCCCCCCCGATGCCCTTTTCCGGGCCGGGCCCTTATCGGCGGCGGGAAAAATCCGCTCGAACGCCTCCATGACCCAAACCGTGGTGACCTGCACGGTGGAGATCCGCACCGGCCATGCCGGCGTCCGGAGCAACCATTCGTGTGCCTGTGTACGGATGTCCCTTTCCGCGATTACGGAAGCGAAGCGGTTTTTCATGTTGCTTTTTGCATCATTTTCCCTAAGATGGGCACCGGATCCGATACCGTTCCCCTTTCCAAATTGAAACGCGATGGCCGAGAAAGAACGCATCCTCGTGGTCGACGCTGACCCCGACGCCCGAAACACCCTGCACCGGGTGCTCACCCGAAACGGATACGATGTCCGCACCGCGGAAAACGGCACCGACGCCATCGAGCGGTTGTTGGCCGAGCCCTTCGGACTGGTCATTTCCGATCTTTTCACGAACCCCATGGACGGGTTCGAGATCCTTTCAACGGCGAAAAAAATCGATCCCGCCACCGAAGTCATCTTCATGACCGGGCAGGCGTCGATCGATACCGCCGTGGAAGCCATCAAAAGAGAAGCCTTTGATTACCTCGAAAAACCGGTGCTCCCGACCGTGATCCACAAACGGGTCGCCCAGGCCCTGGAAAAGCGGCGGCAGTGCCGGCCGGCGCCGAACCCTTCCCGCGGTGCCGGCGACGCCACGGCTCAAATCATCGGCAAGGGCCTGGAAATTCAAAAGATCAAACGGCTCGTCCGCCAGATCGCCCTCTCCGACGCGAACGTCCTCATCACCGGCGAGTCCGGAACGGGGAAAGAACTCGTGGCCCGGGCCATCCACCAGGCCAGCCACCGGTGCGACAAGGGCTTTTTCCCGGTCAACTGCGGGGCCTTGACCGATGCCCTCCTCACCAACGAACTTTTCGGTCATGAAAAAGATGCCTACACCGGTGCGACGACCGCCCAGCCCGGCCTTTTGGAGCATGCCGACGGCGGCACCCTGTTTCTAGACGAAGTCGGCGACATGTCCGTTTCGATGCAGTCCAAACTGCTGCGGGTCGTCCAGGAGCGGGAGCTCTTGCGGGTCGGAGGCCGAAAGCCGGTGCGGATCGATATCCGTATCATCTCCGCAACCAACAAGGATTTGAAACAGGCCATGGAGCGGGGGGCCTTTCGCGAGGATCTCTACTACCGGCTCAACATCGTCCCCATTCACATGCCCAGCATGGAGGCGCGCAGGGAAGACATTCCGCTGCTTGCCGATTACTTCCTGAAACGCCTGGCCGAAAAATTCCAACGGCCCATCACCGGCTTTTCCAAAGAAGCCATGACGTTGTTGTGCACCTATCATTTTCCCGGCAACATCCGGGAGCTGGAAAACATCATCGAGCGGGCCGTGGCCCTGGCCGGTGCCGACACCATCGACGTCGAGGATTTGCCCGAAGAGCTGCGCAACATCGAAGTGTTTACCATCGATCGACCCCGTTCCGGGATCAAATCCCTTTCCGAAATGGAACGCGAATACATCCTCTGGGTTCTGGACCAGTGCGGCCACAGCAAGCAACGCGCCGCCGAGCTGCTGGGGATCAACCGCGTTTCCCTTTACCGCAAGTTGAAAAAAATCCAATTTTGCGATTAAGATGTTTCAATATGCATCATGAGCGGCAATTTGCCCGGACGGCATAACAACCCGATGATATCTTAGTCGATATGGGTGCCGGCCGGTGTCACGATGTTGCATATTGTTACACGGGGCATTTCTTTTCCCTTTTTACCGGCGTTTCGATTTGGCTTCCGGTCCATCGGCATTTTGGGGTGTCGGAACCCCTGGTTTTCGGCCGTGGTATCCGAATTGCAGTACTCGTGGCCTTCCTCTGTCAGGATATGTTTCAGAATGGAACGGACAGGCGGATGCCGCTTCCGTGATTTCCAGAACCGACAAATCAAGGGACGCCGATGGCACAGACCATGACCGCACTCACACGAATCCTGCCGTTTACCGACTGGTTTCGATCGAGATACGGGCTCGAATCGGCCAAAGCCGATATCGTTTCCGGGCTGACCGTCGCCCTGGTGCTCATTCCCCAGTCCATGGCGTATGCGCAGCTGGCGGGCCTTCCATCCTTTTACGGGCTTTATGCCTCCTTTTTGCCACCGTTGATCGCGGCCCTGTTCGGGTCGAGTCGCCAATTGGCCACCGGTCCGGTCGCCGTGGTCTCCCTGATGACCTCCGCCTCCCTGGGGTCCCTGGCCACGGCCGGCAGCCAGGCCTTCATCGCCTACGCGATCCTGTTGGCCCTCATGGTCGGCCTTTTCCAGCTTGCCCTGGGGCTGCTGCGGCTCGGGCTCGTGGTGAATTTCCTTTCCCACCCCGTGGTCAACGGGTTTACCAATGCCGCCGCCCTGATCATTGCATCCTCCCAGGTGCCCAAGCTTTTCGGTGTATCCGTGGATTCCGCGGCCCATCACTACGAAACCATTCTCCAGATTTGCCGGGCCGCAGCCCACTACACCCACTGGCCGACGTTTTTCATGGGCACGGCAGCTTTTGCCATCATGTTCGGCCTGAGGAAGCTGAACCCGAAAATCCCCAATGTGCTGGTTGCCGTGGTCTTTACCACCGTGGTCTCCTGGGCGGTCGGTTTCGAGCGCAACCAGACGATTCCCGTCACGCGGATCCACTCGGAAGACGCCCAAACGCTGATTCACGGATTCAACCAGGCCCTGGACCGGGTCGGCGCCCTATCTGCCGCCCGTGCCGGCGTCACCACCCGGCTCGAACAGGCCCGGGCTGCGCACGACGGGGCACTGGTCATCGATGTCCGTCACGAGATGGACGTCCTCAACTTCAAAATCAATCGCCTGCA
>JBJKPT010000627.1:0-3546 GCA_046706045.1 Desulfobacterales bacterium | reverse complement strand
AATTGGTTTGATGGAACAGGGGAAATCAAAGTCTAAAATGAATGACACGACGAAACGAACCCTTGAGGCCATTTTTTGGGCCGGACTCAAGGCCGTGGACCCCGAAGAGGCAATCCGTCATCATGTTCAATTGACGGGAGATCTTCTCAACATCGGTGATCGTGTTTTCTCCCTTTCCTCCTTTGAAAGAATTATCGTGACCGGTTTCGGAAAGGGAACGGCGCCCAGGGCCAAGGCCCTCGAGGAGATCCTGGGAGACCGCCTCACGGAGGGTTGGATCACCGTCAAGTACGGTCACGGACTTGCCTTGAACAAGGTCCGCGTCATGGAGGCCGGGCACCCCATACCGGATCACGCCGGATGTCGCGCCACCCGGTTTCTGTTGGACCGACTGAGCGGCTGCACGGAAAAGGATCTTGTCCTGTGCGCCTTTTCCGGCGGGGGCAGTGCCCTTTCCCCCGCCCCTCGGGAACCCCTCGACCTTGGCGAAAAACAAGAGACGACGCAGCTTCTTCTCAATTGCGGCGCAACGATTTTCGAACTCAACGCGATGCGAAAGCACCTGTCCCTGTGCAAAGGGGGGCAGCTCGCCCGGATCGCCTTCCCCGCCACGCTGGTCTCCCTGTTTCTTTCCGATGTGGTGGGAGACCCGCTGGACGTCATCGCATCGGGGCCAACGGTTCCCGACCCGAGCACCTTTTCCGATTGCCTTCGCATTGTCGAACGCTACAAGCTTACGGAAAAGATGCCCCCCGCGGTGCTCCGGCTCCTGCGCGATGGGACAAAAGGGGTGATCGAGGACACGCCCAAAGTGGGAGACGCCGTTTTCAAAAAATGCCAGAACCTGGTTGTCGGAAGCAATCGCGCAGCGCTTTCCGCCTCTGCACGCAAGGCCGAAGCACTCGGGTACACCCCCCTGATGCTTTCCTCCTTTGTTCAGGGCGAGGCGCGGGAGGCCGCCCGGATCTTTACCGCAATCGGAAAAGAGATCGTGGCCTCGGGCCATCCCGTTCCGGCCCCCGCATGCATTCTGGCGGGAGGCGAGACCACGGTCACCGTTCGCGGCCGTGGCAAGGGCGGCCGAAACCAGGAACTGGCCCTTTCGGCGGCACTTTCCATGGACGGCTGGCCCCGGATGGCACTTCTCGGCGCGGGGACCGATGGGTCCGACGGACCCACGGAGGCGGCGGGAGCCTTTGTCGACGGGCAAACCTGTTCGGATGCGCGGCGCAGGGGGATCGACCCCGAAAAGCATCTCATGGAAAACGACGCCTATCGTTTTTTTAGTCAATTGGGCGATCTGTTCATCACGGGGCCGACCCGCACCAATGTGATGGATGTGATCTGTCTGCTGGTCAGCCGCAAATAACCGGTGGCCGGCGTGAACTCCCCACGTTCCGGGTGCAAGACTGGCGATATCGACCCTTCTTGACACGCATGCCCCAACCTCCGCGACGTTGGCCGGGCCAGCGGCGGCCGATCGTGTTGAAATGCACCGTCCGGTCATCGTATTGGGGTTTCAAGGAAAATCCTCAAGGCCTTATCCAGTGCCCCGGCGGGCTGAAGCCCGATGAAACGGTTCACCTCGCGACCCTCCCTGAAAATAATGATGGTCGGAATGCTCTGGATCGCCATGTCCATGGCGATGGCCTGATTCTTGTCGATATTCAATTTGGCCACGGCTGCTTTCCCGGCATAGGCATCGTTCAAGTGATCGATGATTGGCTCCTGGATACGGCATGGCCCGCACCAGGGGGCGCTGAAGTCGACGATGGACAGCCCCTTGCCGATCGTGTGTTCAAACTCTTCCTGAGAAGTTAATTCAAGAGCCGCCATGACGGTTCTCCAAAAATTCCAGGATGACCTTCGAAACGGCCGATTCAACGGCCGCCCCGTTTGCTTCGTTTCGTAAACGGGGCTTTCCGTTACCCGCCGAAGTTGCCGGCGCCCAGAACGCGCATGGCCTCTTCCGTATTCACGCGCAGGGTGGATACCGCGTTGTGAAAGGCTTCCCGTTCGGTTTTGATGTCATCCATCCCGGTCTCCGGAGTGCAGGTGTTGCGGATATGATCGATCCGGTCGTCCATCTCCGCGATCAGCATGTGCAGGTCTTCGATATTGGGCAGAATCCTTGCTTTCTCACCGCCGGGAAGATCCTCCATTTTGCGGGTGATGTCGTAGACGATCGCCTTCCATCCAGTGAGTTCCATCTCCATGGTTTTGCAACAATTTTTTGCTTTCATGGCAGTTCTCCTTTTTCAATGGGTTGGGCGTCTGTCGGCTTGTCGTTCGGCCGTCGCATTGGCCATGGTCGTTGAAAAGCCTTGCAGGCGAGGCCAAAAGTCGAGTGTTTCAAAACTTGCGGTGATCGGCCGGTCCGGCAGGCGAAGTCGTCGCTCCGAAGGTTCCATCGCCGGAACGAAATGACTACAAGAGGTATTCTCAAATTTTGTGCCAGCGGCACATGGATTCCGATAATATAATTATATACTTATATTACTGTTGGTTATCGAATAGGGGGACGCTTTCGGGAAAAATTGAATCGAGGCGGGGGAGCGTTACCGTAGCGTTACCTGGTGCCCATCCCAAAATAACCCTTTACCGCGATTTCTGCGTCGGGGGCGTCGATTTGAATCCCCGGAACAGCCCGCAATGGCGCCGGTGCGAATCGTCCACCCGCCTTGAACTCAGGCAAGATTGCCTGTCCTGGGATGGACACCGCCTACAAAATTCTACGGGTGTGACGCTCGGGTGTCGCGGTGGGCCCTGCCGAGGCCTGCATTTGGGGGGAGTCGTCGTGGTTTTGCGGGCCGTCCTTTTCACCGGTGACGACGGCCGTATCCCGCTTGACCATGGCGGTTCCCCGCTTCAGGCCATCGTTCAATCGGCATGAACGGCTATTTCGGGGGGATTGAGCAAGGTGCGTTTGACCGTGCACATTTCGGCGGCTTTCACCACGGCCTTGCGGTATTTCTGCGGAAACTGGTCCGGCAGGTGCAGATGAATGAGAATTTTTTCCATCGCATGGGTCTTTTCGTTGCGCTCGAAGTCCAGATCCATGGTGATGCCGTCCGTCGGCAAGCCGCGGGATTCGCAGAAATAGAGCACATACACACCGGCGCACGTTCCGAGGGAGGAAAGGAACAGATCGAAGGGTTCCGGCGCCGAGCCGTCGCCGCCCTCGGTTTCGGGCTGATCCGTTTTTACCGTAAATCCCTTGTAGATTGAATCCACCCGTTTGCCGCCTGGAAAACGAATCTGCATGTCCATTGGGTTGCTCCCTGTTGTTTTCGCCACGCACGGCCGCCGCCGTGAACATGAGCCATTTGCCCGGTATCTTGCCGGTTGACTGTTTCTCACAAGCGCATCAATTGAACAGAAACCCTGAAAAGCGCACTTTTCATCCAATCGGGCGATCCTGGCAGAGCGGTCGATTCCGATTCACGCGGATCAGGCCGCCGATGCCGTGCCCGGCCATGTGTGCCGGGCCGTACCGGCCGCGCTCCGCTCAGAAACGATCGGCTTTCCATCAGTACGCATAAAGGC
>JBJKPT010000626.1:0-1896 GCA_046706045.1 Desulfobacterales bacterium | reverse complement strand
CCGCGAAGTTATACGGCAGGGACGAATCGCGTTCGAGAAACGCGTTCCCCGCCGGTTTTCGTTGCACCACAGCCATAAATTGCTCCCTTGCGTGTGCCCCGTTTGCGAACGGCCCTCATCGGCCTCCGAAAATGGACACGGGGTGATAGGGTTACCGCGGCGGCACGGCTGCCCATGCCGCCGTTCGAAGATACCGGATTTCCGGTGGCCTGCGATGGCTAGAGCCCGGCGCGTTCCCGGATTTCATCCACCCGGTCGGTTCTTTCCCAGGTGAATTCCGGTTCGTTGCGGCCGAAATGCCCATAGGAGGAGGTTTTTCGATAGATCGGGCGCTTGAGGTCGAGATACTCGATGATCGCCCCGGGACGCAGATCGAACACCTCTTTGACGATCCCCTCGATACGCTCCTTCGGGATCACGCCGGTGCCCATGGTATCGACCATGATCGAGACCGGGGCGGCCACGCCGATCGCGTAGGCCACCTGGATTTCACATTTTTTCGACAGGCCGGCGGCCACGACGTTTTTGGCGATGTGCCGGCCCATGTAGCTCGCGCTGCGGTCGACCTTGGAAGGGTCTTTGCCGGAAAAGCACCCGCCGCCGTGGCTTCCCTGTCCGCCATAGGTGTCGACGATGATCTTGCGCCCGGTGAGCCCGCAATCGCCCATGGGCCCGCCGATCACGAACCGGCCCGTGGGGTTGATGAAATAACGGGTATCGCCGTCGACCATGTTCCGGGGAATCACTTTCTTGATGACGTCCTCGATGATGGCTTCCCGCAGGTCGTCATAGGAGACATCGGGTTTGTGCTGGGCGGAGATCACCACGGTGTCCACCCGCTTGGGGGTGCCGTTTTCGTATTCGATGGTCACCTGGGACTTGCCGTCGGGCCGAAGGAAGTCGAGGGCACCGTTTTTCCGGACCTGGGCGAGCCGGCGGGTCAGTTTGTGGGCGTACATGATGGGCATGGGCATCAGTTCCGGGGATTCGTCGGAGGCAAACCCGAACATCAACCCCTGGTCGCCGGCGCCCTGTTCCTTGAAAAGCCCTTCCCCGACGTTCACCCCCTGGGCGATGTCCGGCGACTGCCGGCCGATGCTGGTGATCACCGAACAGGTCTGCCAGTCGAAGCCCATCTGGGAGGAGCAATACCCGATGTCCCGGATGGTGTCCCGGACGATCTGGGGCATGTCGACGTAGCAAACCGTGGAAATTTCGCCGGCGATGAACGCAAGCCCCGTGGTCACCAAGGTTTCGCAGGCCACGCGGCAGTTTGTATCCTGATCGATGATGCTGTCGAGGATGGCATCGGAGATGGCGTCGGCAACCTTGTCGGGGTGGCCCTCGGTGACCGATTCGGAGGTAAACATGTAATGGTCCATGCTCATGGAAATCTCTCCTTCATTGGCGAACGTGTGCGCATCGGAGGGCCTCCCCCGCCGATGGTCGGTGACGGTTTGAGCAACAAGTTGCCGATCCGGCGAACGGTGTGCCGAAAACGACCGCGACGCTCATGCGCGTAGAGAGAAGGGGTCCCCGATCGTTGCCGCCGGATCAAGCGTTGATCGGACAAGGGCCGTCGATTTGCGCAACAATGCGCGATTGAGCAAAATAAAGGATCATTGAAGCGGTGTCAATGCGCCTTTTATCACGCCGGGAATCCGGTTTTTCCGGCCGGAAGACGCCCTCTGGGTTATCGGGGAAACATCGGCGGCGGGTTTTGCCGGAAACCGACACGGGCCGCCTTTCGCAACGAAAAGCGGCCCGAGGGGAATCTCGTGGCAACAGAGGGTGAAAAACCGCCGGCTTACAAGCCGGCCGCCTCCTCTTTGACGCCGGTGGCGATCTTGTAAAGGATCGTGAGAATGATGAAGCCCGCGGCCCAGACCCCGATGG
>JBJKPT010000625.1:0-2008 GCA_046706045.1 Desulfobacterales bacterium | reverse complement strand
AACCCACGAATTCAAGACCGAAGTCAAGCAGCTGCTCCATCTCATCATCAACTCGCTTTATTCCAACCCGGAAATTTTTCTTCGGGAGCTGATTTCCAATGCCTCCGATGCCATCGACAAGCTTCGGTTCCGGGCCCAGACCGAGCCGGACATCCTCGGCGACGACTCGGAATTCAAGATCAAGATCACGGTCGACGGCATCCGCAACACCCTGACCATCGAGGACAACGGCATCGGCATGACCCGGGATGAGGTGGTCGAAAACATCGGCACCATCGCCAAAAGCGGCACCTCGGCGTTTTTGGAAGCCATGGCGCAGTTCAACAAAGAGGCGACCCTCACCCCGGAACTCATCGGCCAGTTCGGCGTGGGTTTCTACAGCTCGTTCATCGTCGCCGAAAAGGTGAGCCTCCTCACCCGGTCGGCGGATGCGACGGCGGCCGTGCGCTGGGAATCCCACGGGGATGGCGAGTTCACCATCGAAGACGCACCCAAAGAGCGCCGGGGCACCGTCATCACCTTGAGCCTCAAAAAGCGCGGCGAGGGCGAGCCGGACTTCACCGATGAGTGGACCCTGCGAAACATTGTGAAGACGCATTCGGATTTCGTGACCTATCCCATCGTCATGGACGTGGAAAAAGACGAACCCATCCCCGATGCCGAACAGCTCAAGGACAAGGACGGAAAACCCATCGGCAAGACCACCCGCAAGGTCATCCGGGAAGAAACCCTCAACTCCATGAAGGCGATCTGGGCAAGGAAAAAAGACGAGGTCACCGACGCGGAGCACGAGGAATTCTACCGGCACATCGCCCACGATTGGAACCCGCCCCTGGAAAAGCTCCACCTGAAGCTGGAAGGCACCGTCGAATACACCGCGCTGCTCTATATCCCGTCCCGGGCCCCTTTCGACCTCTTCAACCCGGAACACAAGCACGGGGTGCACCTTTACTGCAGGCGTGTCTTCATCATGGACGACTGCAAGGAGTTGGTGCCCGATTATTTCCGGTTCGTGAAGGGCGTGGTGGACGCTCCGGACCTGAACCTCAACGTCAGCCGCGAAATCCTCCAGAAGGATCCCCTGGTGCGAAACATCCGGCGAAACCTCGTCAAAAAACTCTTCGATCTGTTGGGCGGCATGAACGCCGAAACGTATGAAAAATTCTGGCAAGAATTCGGATCCGTGCTGAAGATCGGCGTGCACACCGATTTCGAGAACAAAAACAAGATTGCCGATCTTTTGCGTTACAAGACCACGACCTCGGACGGCAGGTGGCGCTCCCTCAAAGACTATGTCGACGGCATGCGGCCGGACCAGAAAGAGATTTACTACATCACCGGTGAAAACCTTTCGACGCTGATCCACAGCCCATTGCTGGAACAATTGAAGTCGAAGAACTACGAAGTGCTCATCATGACCGATCCCATCGACGAATGGGTGGTCCAGGCCCTGACCGAATACGACGGCAAGACGCTGAAGAGCGCCGAAAAGGGCGATCTCGCCCTGGAAGGCGTGGACGAGGAAAAGAAAGGCCGGTACGAAACCCTTTTCAAGCACATCCGGGCCCGCCTCGAGGAGACGATCAAGGAGGTCCGGCCTTCGACCCGCCTCACCGATTCCGTGGCCTGTCTGGCAGGGGATTCCTACGACATGAGCGGCTACATGGAAAAGATCCTGAAATCCGCCGGCCAGGATCCGCCGAAGAACAAGCGGGTGCTGGAGCTGAACATGAACCATCCGGTCATGGAAAAGATCCACGGCATGTTCGAGGCCGATCAGAACGATCCACGGCTCGCCGAATACATCCACCTGCTCCTGGATCTGGCCGTCATCGGCGAAGGCGGCAAGATCGACGATCCGTCGACGTTTTCCAAGCGGGTGGGCGATCTCATGGCCGCGGCCGGCTGAGCCGGTCCTTTTCCCGTCATCCGGCCAAAAGCCGGCACGGTCGCTGCCGACCGTGTCGGCTTTTTTTTCGAAGATCCCGGGGAAGGCGTCCCGCGGGAC
>JBJKPT010000624.1:0-4820 GCA_046706045.1 Desulfobacterales bacterium | reverse complement strand
CCCCTCCCCCCCGGGGTTTTTCGCTTGATCGGGCGCTTTCCCTTTCTCGCGAACGGGCGTATGGTAGGCGCCCGAAATCGCGTATCGCGGGATTCGATGGAGGATGAAGCCGGCGCCCATGGACCCGTTGTTCAACCTCGTCTCCTTTTACGCGATCGCCCACCGCCTGAGCACGATCCGCGATGCCGACCAGGTGCTGGTCGTCCACCACGGGGAGATCGCCGAACGCGGCACCCACGGGGAACTTCTTGACTTGCGGGGATTTTACCACCACCTCTATAAGAGCCGGTTCAAGGGCCATGCGATTTGAACGGATGCGGGACACTTTTTGACCATTCTTTGGAAAGCCGAAAACCGACGATGAAAATTACCGCACGACACGACGGGACCATTCTGGACGTGCTGCTGGAAGCCCTGGGGACCGCGTCCAGAACCCGAATTCGCAAAATGCTCCAATACGGCATGATTCTCGTGGCCGGACGACCGGTGACGCGCGCCGAGGTTCCGGTGGCGGCCGGTCAGCTCATCGAGTACCGGAAAAAACCCGGCAGGCCGAAAGACGACACGCCCCCGGTTCCCATCGTCTTTGAAGACGAACACCTCCTGGTGGTGGAAAAGCCGGCGGGGTTGCTCACGTACGGGAAAAAGGGGACGGGCGGCACGTCGCTCTACCGCATCCTGAAAGAATATTTGAAGGAGCGGCCCAACGGACGGCAGGCCCTGTATGTGGTGCACCGCCTCGATCGGGAAGTGTCCGGCCTGATCCTGTTTGCGAAGACCGCCAAAATCCAGGAGGACATCAAGCAGGGCTGGCGGGAAACCCGTAAGGGCTACCAGGCGCTGGTCGAGGGCCGGCCGGAAAAAGACCGGGCGACCTTGCGAAGCTGGCTCAAAGAAGGGACCGACCGGAAAGTGCATTCCGCCGACACCCCCGAAAACGCGAAGCTTGCCGTCACCCATTACCGGGTCCTGAAAGAACTGCCGGGGCGCACGTTGCTGGAAGTAAAAACCGAGACCGGCCGGAAAAACCAGATCCGGGTGCACCTGTCGGAAATGGGCCACCCCCTGGTCGGCGACCGCCGTTACGGAGCCGATGGCACGGTCGCACGCCGGATACGCCTGCATGCCGGCTACCTGGGCTTCAACAACCCGGTGAGCGGCGATTTTCTCGAATTCGAAAGCCCCATGCCCAAGGGATTCCTTAGCCTGGACAGTAAGGATGAAAAACATCGGAAGCCTGCCGGAAACCCATCCCCGGTCGAAGAAGACGAAGCGATGGTCAAACGGCATCGCGCCCGATAAGCATCGGGCGGATCGCCCCGCAAAAGGGCTGCCCGGCGAACCGCCGATACGCTCAACCCACCACGGAGGAAAACCCATGCCGGGAAAAATCTTTTACAGGGAACGGCGCAAGATCCTGGAAGGAGAAAAAAAACCGCGGTTTCGCGTGGCGGCGGTCTTTGATTGCAACCTGAAAATCTATGCCGAGCATTTGCGAATGAGCGAATTGGAGCACATCGCCGAGGAAACCGGTGCGGAATTGATTCTGCTTCGCAAGGGGCAGAAAAAAACGGCCGACGCGTAAATCGGGCGCCGGGAATCACCGGAGGAACGGCCATGGCATTGGTTCGGGACAAGGACGGCAAGCGGCTTCACGTGAAAAGCCGCCTCATGGGCGAGAGCCTCGTCGGCAAGGCCTTCATCGACGGCCTCGACATCGCGCCCCAGATACGGCTCTACCCGGATGTGGCCGTGATGAAAATCGGCGGCCAGTCCATCTGCGACCGCGGGGTGAAGGCCCTTCCGGCGATTTTAAAAGAAATCGTCGCCAACCGCGAAAGGCACAAGATGCTGATCACCACGGGCGGCGGCACCCGGAGCCGGCATATCTATTCCATCGGCCTGGAGATGGGCATGCCGACCGGGGTCATCGCCCGGTTCGGCAGCATGATTTCCGATCAGAACGCCATCATGGTGGCCACCCTGCTCTCGCCCTGGGGCGGGATCAAAATCTCGCACAGCGACATCGGAAAGCTGCCCACCTATTTCACCGAGGGGATCATCCCGGTGATGCACGGGATGCCGCCCTTCGATTATTTCGCCATCAAACCGCCCAAGGGCCGCATTCCGATTCACCGAACCGATGTGGGGCTCGTGATCCTCGCGGATTTGATCGGCTCGCGGCGGGTGATCTTCATCAAGGACGAGAACGGCCTCTACACCGCGGACCCCAAAAAAGATCCCGATGCCGGATTCATCCCGAAGATCGGGGCACGGGACCTTTTGGAAATGGACCTGGACGAACTCGTGATCGAGCGGCCCTGCCTTGAGATCATCCAGAACAGCGAGGTCATCGAGGATGTCCGGATCATCAACGGCCTGGTGCCGGGAAACATTACCCGGGCACTGAACGGCGAAGACGTGGGCACGGTCATCTTCCGACAAGGGTGAAACGCGATGAACGTACTTCTGATTTCCGCCAACACGGAAACCCTCAACATGCCGACCCTGCCCATGGGCCTGGGTCTGGTGGCCGCCGCGGCCGAAAAGGCCGGCCACCGCGTCCGATTTCTCGACCTCATGGCGGAAAGCGCGCCGGAAGCGGCCCTTGCCGATGCCATTGCCGATGCCCCTCCCGAGGCGATCGGCATTTCGATCCGCAACGTGGACGACCAGACGAGCGCCGCGCCCCGTTTTCTTCTGGAGGCGGCCCGCTCCGTGGTGGCCCGGTGCAAGAGCCTATCCAGGGCCCCGGTGATCCTCGGCGGGGCCGGCTACAGCATGTTTCCCGAAAGCGCCCTCGAGTTTCTCGGCGCGGACATGGGGATCCAGGGCGAAGGGGAGGCCGCCTTCGTCGAGCTCCTCGAAACGCTATCGGCCGGCGGCGATCCTGCGGAGGTGCCCGGCCTCTACCTGCGCGGGAAAGGTTGCCGAACCCCCCGGGCCTACGCCCCGCGCCTCGGCGACTGGCCCTTTCCCGATCCGGCGATCTTCCATGTGGAAAGGTTTCAAGACCCTTCCTATTACCTCCCCTTCCAGACCCGGCGGGGATGCCCCCTGCGGTGCAGCTACTGCGCCACGGCCTCCATCGAAGGCACCCGGATCCGGATGCGCGGAATCGATGCCGTGGTGGAAGAGCTCGCCCGGTGGCGGGACGCCGGCGTCCGAAGGATCTTCTTCGTGGACAACACCTTCAACCTGCCGCCGGGCCATGCCCGGAAGCTCTGCGAGCGCATGGCCGACGCGCGTCTCGGCCTTTCCTGGCGGGCGATCTTCTACCCCGGCCGCACCGACCCCGCCCTGGTCCGGGCCATGGCCCGGGCCGGCTGCACCGAGGTCTCCCTGGGGTTTGAAAGCGGGAACCCCCAGGTGCTGGCCTGGATCGGGAAACGCTTCGATCCCGCCGAGGTGCGGCGCACGTCCCGGATGCTGGGCGATGCCGGCATTCGCCGGATGGGCTTTCTCCTGCTCGGCGGGCCCAGGGAAACCCGGGAGACGGCCCTGGAAAGCCTTCGCTTCGCCGACAGCCTCAACCTGGAGGCCATGAAGCTCACCGTGGGGATCCGGATCTATCCCTACACCCGCCTGGCCGACGATGCCCGGGCCGAGGGCATGATCGATCCCGCGGACGACCTGCTCCTGCCCCGCTTCTACATCCGCCGGGGGCTCGAAACCTGGCTCCGCCAAACCGCCTCCCAATGGAGCGCCGACCGGCCGAACTGGAACGCGTGACAATAAGGATCTTGGGCAGGCGGAGCGCGAAATAGAAGGATTACCGATATCCGGTGGGTCCGGATCGTCCCGGGCCTCGATGCGGTAACGCGCCGAAATGGTCTATGCATCCGGGCCGCAAGGCGCAAGAAGCGAAAATCCCAGGCGTGGGTTGCGCGTGCCGGGCAACGCGGAGATCCCGGATGGATCGGCCATCGAAAGCCATGGCAACGATGTCCATGACCGCTCAGGCACGCCCGCCTTTACGCCGCCGCCCATCGATCGCGTTTCGGACGGCGGCGGCCAGGTCCTTTCGGGTGACCGGCTTCAACAGGAATGCCGATATGCCGATACGCGCGATATCCTCCTTGTTGACCCGATCGCTGAAGCCCGTGCAAAGGACGATCGGGATATCCGGATCGTATCGTTTGATCTCTTGCGCCAGCGCGCACCCGCTCATCCGGGGCATGGCCATGTCGGTAATCACCAGCGCGTAGCGCCCCGGGGCATTGCGGAAGGCCGCCAGGGCCTCGGCACCGCAGGTGTGCGTTTCAACCCGATACCCCAGCAGCGCCAGCATCCTTTCTCCGAGCTCGACGAGCGCGGGTTCATCATCCACGAAGAGAATGCATTCGGTTCCGGTGGGAAGGGCGGAGACGGTTTCGATGCCGGCCGTTTCCCGATGGCCGGCGATGGGGAAACATATCTCGAAGGCGGCCCCACGGCCTGGCGTGCTCGATGCGCGGATCGTCCCCCCATGGCTTTTCACGATGCCATGAACCACCGAGAGCCCCAGCCCCGTTCCCTGGCCCACGGGTTTTGTGGTGAAAAACGGATCGAATATCTTGTCGATGACGTCCGTGGCGATGCCGCAGCCGGTATCGCGAACCGTCAACTTCACAACCCCGCAAGGATTCTCGTCCGGATCCTTTTTCGCCGGATTCGGGCCATCGGCCGCCGTCTCGAGAATGACCGTGAGCACGCCGCCGGCATCGGCCATCGCATACGCGGCATTGGCGCAGAGGTACATGACGATCTGGCTGATCTGGACCGGGTCGCCGACGATCACGTCATCCGAGCGGATATCGTCCCGGATCTCGACGGTCGCC
>JBJKPT010000623.1:0-3013 GCA_046706045.1 Desulfobacterales bacterium | reverse complement strand
ATTGGAAAGGTCAAGGTTGGAGAAGTTCTCGAAGTCTATTCCAACGATTCCGGCACCCGCACCGACATCCCGGCATGGGCGAAAAAGGTAGGCCACGAGTATCTGGGCGTACTGGAAGCCGCCGGCTATGACCGGCACTTCGTACGTAGAAAAAAATGAACGGGGCGATCATGTCATCCCAAGAAAAAGAAGGCAAAATCCTGATCCTGGCCACCGAATCCTGCGCCTATCCGGGTGCGAATTCGGTGGGCCAGGCCCATTCCACCTATCCGGCCAACACCTATATCCTGAGGGTGCGGTCTCCGGCGCTCTTTCCGGAGCGATTCTACCTGGACTGCTTCCGGAAAGGAATCAGCGGAATCATCGTCATGTCCTGCGGCGAGGAGTGCCCCTACGAAGGGGCCTACCACGCCCTGGCCAAGCGCCTGGACCGCGTGTATCAGCAGATGAAGGAACACCAGCTGGATATCCGGCGGCTGCGGCTTACGGCGATCTGTACGGTATGCAACCGGTCTTTTCTCAAGGAAGTAAACGATATGAACGCCCTGATCCGGGAGCTGGGGCCTCCGGACTACCGGGAGGCCGCCTGACCCTCATGGCCGTTCCTCACGGTGACGGAACCCAGGTGCCCCGGGGCGCATGGGCCGGCCCCCTCAGCGCCTACGCTTGAAATTCGGTCACACATCCGCTGCGGGAAATCTCCGACGGCAGCGCCGAAATGTGGAAGAGGCCTATGGAATCCAAACAGAATTTCGAATTTGACGCGGTGGTCGTCGGCGGTGGAATCGCCGGGTTGCAGGCCGCCCTCGATCTTGCCGACCAGAATTATACCGTCGCCATCGTGGAAAAAGACGCCTCCATCGGCGGAAAGATGATCCGGCTCTCCAAGGTATTTCCCACCCTTGACTGCGCCAGCTGCATCACCACGCCGAAAATGGCGGCCGCCGCCCACCATGAAAACATCGCCCTGTTTACCTATGCCTCGCTCACCTCCCTGCGCCGGAACGGCGACGGGCGCATCGAAGCCGAGATCACCCGGAAGCCGCGCTACGTGAACCCCGAGAAGTGCATCGGCTGCCGGCAGTGCGAGTACGCGTGCCCCGTCTACGTGCCCGATGAGGAGCAGGGCGGATTCAACATGCGAAAGGCGATCCACATCCCCTTTTCCAATGCCATTCCACAGATTGCGCTCCTCGATGCGGACCACTGTTCCCTGTGCGGCAAATGCGCCCGGGTCTGCCCCACCGGCGCGGTGGACTATTTGGAGCAACCCCGGATGGCCGTCATTCATGCGAAAACCGCCGTGCTTGCCACCGGCTTCAAACTCACCGGCCTCGATCAGAAACCCCAGTATGGGCGGGGAAAGGTCCAGAACGTCATCACCTCGCTCGAAATGGAGCGTCTGCTCGCCCCCCACGGCCCCTATCAGCGGGTCATCCGGCCTTCCGACGGAAAAGAGCCCGATTCCATCGCCTACGTGCAGTGCGCCGGCTCCCGGGACAAAACCCTGGGCATTCCCTATTGTTCGCGGGTTTGCTGCATGGCCGCCATCAAGCAGGCGATGCTTCTTTCCGGTGCGCTCCCCCTGGCGGACATCACCATTTACTACATGGACATCCGGGCCTTCGGGAAAGGCTACGAGCAGTTTTACCAGAACGCCAAAGCCATGGGGATCGAATTCATCAAGGCAAAAGTGGCCCAAATCAAGCAGGGCGGCGATCAGGGCGTGACGCTTCGCTACGAAAACCAGGAAGGCGACGGCGGCGTCATGACCCGCGATCACGACCTGGTGGTCCTCTCCCTCGGGATGGTCCCGGATTGGAACCCTGCCGGGATTTGCAGTGTTTCCTGCGATACCGATGCCTTTATCCGGTCGAGCATGCCGAAGGCGGCGCCGACCGTGACCGACCTGGCCGGCGTTTTCACCGCAGGGGTCGCCGCCGGGCCCAAAGACATCGTGGACACCATCGCCGAGGCCGGTGCCGCGGCCATGGAAGCCGCCAAGTACCTCGGGGCTTTCCATGGATAGGCATCAACGCCCAAGACCGACGAACGGGAGCAATCGAAAATGGCATTAAAACCTGAGGCGGAAACGGTCGATGCAAAGGTCGGTGTCTACATCTGCCACTGCGGCGGAAATATCTCGGATCATGTGGATGTCGCCGACGTCGCCCGAAGGACCGAGAACATCCCCGGGGTTTCCGTGGTTCACACCAACATGTTCATGTGCTCCGATCCGGGGCAGGAATTGATCCAAGAGGACGTCAAATCCGGAAAAATCAACCGGGTCGTGGTGGCCTCCTGTGCACCGAGCCTTCACGAACTGACGTTTCGAAGCGCCATCAAGCGGGCCGGGATGAATCCCTACCGGTACGAGCACGCCAATATCCGCGAGCAGGACAGCTGGGTTCACCACGGGCCGGCGGCCACCGCCAAGGCCGCCGTGCTTGTGGCCGCCGCCGTCGCAAAGGCCAAGCACCTGGAAGCGCTCGATCCGATACGGGTCGAGGCCAAACGGCACGCCACGGTGATCGGAGGTGGCATCGCCGGTCTGCGGGCGGCGATCGATCTTTCCCGGCAAGGGACCGCCGTCACCCTGGTGGAGCGCTCCCCCTTTCTGGGAGGACAGGCGGCGGCCCTGGACAAATTGGTGCCCACGGGAGAAAGGGCCGCCGATTTGATCCGGGAACTGGCCGCACGCGTCGTCAAGGATTCCCGGATCGCCGTCTATACCTGCAGCCGGGTCGTCTCCTCCGAAGGGTACGTCGGCAACTTCACCCTCACCGTCGAGCGCCGGCCCCCCGGATCCCCAAAAGATATCGAAACCATCCAGAAGGTAAGCGCCGGAGGAGGCACGCCCGGAATGTACCTTCCCTTTGCCGGGTACTTTCCCGCCGCGGTCCCGACCGGCAGCGAAACCGTACGGATCGATACCGGAACCATCGTGTTTGCGACCGGCTTTGAAACCTACACGCCGCGACGCGGGGAATTCGGCTTCGGGGACAACCCGGAA
>JBJKPT010000622.1:0-1543 GCA_046706045.1 Desulfobacterales bacterium | reverse complement strand
GCGGGCGTGATGCGGATATAGTCCAATTTTCGCTGCAACTCACGGATGCTCATCGCCCCGCCGTAGGTCAACCCGGAGCGCAGGCCGCCAATGATGTCCGCGACGATCTGCTGCTCGTTTTCGCGGTAGGGAACATGCATGGTGATGCCTTCGGCGGTTTTCCATTCGGCCATGCCCCCGTGGTATTCGTCCTGGACCTCGCTGCTCGCCATTCCCCGATAAACTTTGACCCGGACCGGGTCGCCATGCTCGTCGGATTTGGTGATGACTTCCCCCGGCGTCGGGCGGGTGCCGGCCAGAAGGCTTCCGATCATCACGAAGTCGGCACCGAAGGCCAGGGCCTTAACGATGTCGCCCGGGGTGCGGATGCCGCCATCGGCGACAATGGAACGATCGGCTCGGGCACACTGCTTGATGGCGGTCAGGTTCGGGACCCCGAAGCCGGTCTTGATCCGGGTGGTGCACACCGAACCGCCGCCGATGCCCACCTTGACGATATCGGCGCTGCACGAGGCGAGATAATCGGCTCCGGCATAGGTGGCGACGTTGCCGGCCATGATGCAGGCGTTTTTCCCCAGCATGTCCCGGAGCTCTTTCAGGGTTCGCCCGACGTAGCGGGCATGGGCATGGGCCACGTCGATGCAAAATCGTTCGGCTCCGGCGTCACGCAGAGCCTCGGCTCGCTCCAGATCCTTCTCGGCGCAGCCCAGGGAGACGAAGGTGGGGTACCGGCACGCCCTGAACATCCGCACGTTGTCTTCGATGGGCATGAACCGGTGCAAGACACCGATGCCGCCTTTTTCACCGATGAAATCGGCCATTGCGGTTTCGGTGATGGTATCCATGTTGGCCGTCATCACCGGCAGCGCCAGGGACAGTTTCCCGGATTTATCGGTGACGGAAATATCCACCACGCGGCGAGATTCCCAATGGTTGTAAGAGGGCACGAGCAGGACGTCGTCGTAGGTAATGGCTTCGGTCGTCATGATGCATCTCCCTGCTCCGGGGCGTGGCGGTTTGTCTGCGCGGGCCCGAAGTCGGCTTCCGCAGGCCGAACGGCTCTGCGGCCAGCATGGGTTTAAACGCACGCATGGCCTTTTGCCGGCGCCCGTCTACGGATTTCCTTGTCCGGGGATTGCGGTGTTTCGAGCACGATCAAACGGCCGTGGTCGAAATCGGGCCACACGGTTTTCCACTACCCCACCCGAAAACGTTGTCAAGAGGAAAACGAAGACGCGGTTTTCATGCCGCCGCCGGGTTCCCGTGAAACGAGACGGAGATGCCATGAGAGGCGTTCGCCGTATTTTAGGATTCGAGGAGCTACGGGCTGGGTTTTTGGGGAGGAATGGAAGGACACGAGGTTTGGGCGGCGAACCGCCCTTGCCTCGTGTTTTTTCAATTCTTGGTCGATCGAGCCGGCCAATCCTTTCATCGATCCGCGGTACTGACGGCAGCTTCTTCAAAGGTGAGCATTTCCGTGGCGACCCGCGAGGCCGCCTGCAGGATCGAGAGGCCGAACACGGCACCGGTTCCCTCCCCCAGC
>JBJKPT010000621.1:0-1893 GCA_046706045.1 Desulfobacterales bacterium | reverse complement strand
GCTCCACACCTCACCTATCGGTGGATCCGCTGATCATCGCAAATGCGCTCTATACGATCTTGAACGGCCTGACGGCCCGGGAGGTCGACCCGTTCGAGACGGCCGTGCTGACCATCGGCAAGATGGGCGGCGGTGCGATGGCGAACATCATTCCCGATACCGCCGTCCTGGAAGGCGGGCTCCGATGCTTCAACCCGGAGGTTCGGGATCGCCTCGTGGCACGGATCCATCAGGTCATCGAGACCGTTGTTCCCTTGATGCGGGGCTCCTTCACCATGGAGATGCTCTCGACCCCTTCGGCGGTCAACGATCCGCGCCTTTCGAAAGAACTTACCGCGTACGTCGACGAGATCGTCGGCAAAGGGAACCGGATCACGGCCTCTCGGCCGTTCACGGGCACCGAGGATTTTTCCTACATCGGCAACCTGGTGCCATCCATGCTCCTGTTTCTGGGCGCCGGACACCCGGGCAATTACCCGCTGCACAACCCCAACGTGGTGTTCGATGAAGATGCCCTGCCGATCGGCGCGGCGCTGCTGGCAAACTGCGCGACCAACTACCTCGCGAACGATCGGTTGTAACCACTGCCCCGTTGCATTCAACCCCTTTTTCGGAGTGTCGATGCCGTTTGTTGCCGTATCGCCCAGATGTCGAAACGAAAAATGGCGGCGCCATGAGGGGCAAGAAACAGCCCGTCATCTTCGCGGACCGCTGGCGCACGATGGCTCGCGGCATCTACCGGATGATGTGCCATTTGCCGTCCACCTTGCCGATCATCATGGAATAGGTGCCGACGCCGTCTTCTTCGTCCGGGTTTTCCTTTAAGACCGGCATCCAGTCGTTTCCGATCAACTGCACCAGGCGGTTGCCCCCGCAGAGGCGAAGATTGAAGGTGTCGGGCGCAAGGGGCTGCATGCCCCACCAGGGCTGGGCGGCATCCCGTCGGGTGACCTGCCGGATCAAGTCTTCTTTCTGGCCGGGAGGCAGCCCGTAGGCCCGGGCCGTGTCGTCCAGCCGCATGCGGCTCTCTTCGATGAAAAGCTCCGGATCGCCGGCGGCAAGGGAGAGGTGCAGGGGTTCGAGAAATTTCCGAATTTCGGTCCGCTCCCCCTCGTCCAGGGTGAGCGGGGGGAGGGATTCCCACGCCCAGGGGCCGAAGAGCGGCCCCAGATCGTGTTGGATGCCTAACACCTTGGGGAAAATTTCCGGAATGCCGTCGCTTCGACCCTTCCAGGCGAGGCCGAAAAGTTCGGTCCGGTCCGGTCCGCCGGCCACGGCGCCGAAGGGGTAGACCGCCAGGGCCGCCGATACCGAGGCCTTGTCCGATGCGATCTGCCGGCGCTTGCCGCCGTCGCCGGCAATGGCTTCGGCCGGTGTCTTTCCGGGATGGACGATCACGGCGATTTCGTTGATTCCGTCGCGGACCAGCTCGTTGGATTGGCCCTTGTAGAACCGGCCGATCTCGTTTCCCCGGCGGATGACCGGAATGTCGTTCAGGTAAAATTCGGCCGTGCAGCCGTCGACCTCGCACTCGAAAACATAAAACGTTTTCCCCCTTGATCCGGCCATGGGATCCTCCACCGGGCTTTGTCTACCATTGCTGGCGCTTGAGCGCGTAGTATCGAAGATCGGCCAGGAGTTCGTCGATCTTCTGCAGCGGTCGATTGCCAATGTGTTCGTAAACGTTGATGTCATCCTTCCGGGACAGGGCCTTGGCCCGTTCCTGGAAGGGTTTTTCGGCACCGCCGCCTTCGTCGGCTTCCTGTTCGGCTTCGGCGATTTCTTCGTTCATGGCGATGATTTCTTCCTTGATCGCATCGATGCGCTTCATCCGTTCGGTGACGCCTGAAATGCGCTGCTCCAGGTCCCGGGTCTTGCTGTTGAGCCGGTCGC
>JBJKPT010000620.1:0-3744 GCA_046706045.1 Desulfobacterales bacterium | reverse complement strand
GGGCAAGGCAGGCGTTCACACACTGGTAGCATTCGGAGCAGATACCGCACTTCAGGCAGCGGCTGGCTTCTTTTTTCGCCTCTTCTTCATTATAGCCGAACGAAACCTCGAGGAAATTGCATTCCCGGGCCTGCGGCTCGAGGCAGCGAACCGTCACCCGTTCCCTGTGCGGCTCGCTCAGGATGTCGGGCTTTTCAAAAAGCCATTCTTTTTGGCGCCCCTCCCTTAAGTTTTCTCCTTTTATATACCGGTCAATGCTTTCGGCCGCCTCTTTCCCGGTGGAAACCGCTTCCACGTCGGATTTGGGTCCATAGAAGCCGTCGCCGCCGGCACAAACCCATTTTATCGGCGTCTGCAGCGTCACCGGATCGGCCTCGAGGCCGTTGACCCGTGTGAGGGCCACGCCTTGTTGGGCAAGGTACTCCGTATTGGTGGCCTGGCCGATGGCAATAATCACCGTATCGCCGAAAAATGCCTCGCAGGCGCTTTCGTCGTATTGGGGAGAAAAACGCCGATTTTCGTCAAAAACGGTGGTGCAGGTCTTGAATTCGATGCCGGATACCCGTTTGCGCTTGTCGATGAAAAATGATTTCGGGCCGAACGAGTTGACGATCTTGACGTCGCTTTCCAGGGCTTCTTCGATTTCATGCGGCCAGGCGGGCATTTCTTCGCGCTTTTCAAGGCAGACCATGGTGACGTTTTCGGCCCCCTTGCGTTTTGCGCAAAGGGCCACGTCGATCGCGACATTGCCGCCGCCGATAACCAACACGTCCTTGCCGATTTCGACTTCCCGGCCCATGGCCACGTCTCGAAGAAAATCCACCCCCTGCAAAACGCCGCGGGTGTCCTCGTTTTCCACTCCCAGCCGGCGGCCGCTGTGGAGTCCGATGGCCATGAAGACGGCGGAAAATCCCTCCGATTTCAAGCTGTCAAAGGTAATGTCTTTGCCGAAGGTAACGCCGGTCCGGATGTCCACGCCCATGTCTTCGATGGCCTTGATTTCCGAGGCGAGGATGTCGCGGGGCAGCCGGTATTCGGGAATGCCGACCGCCATCATGCCGCCGGCCATCGGCAGCTTTTCATAAACGGTGACGCCATATCCCCGGCGGGCCAGGGAATAGGCGGCTGCCAGACCGGCCGGGCCGGCACCGATGACCGCCACGTTTTCGTCCCGTTTTTCTTCCGGGACCAGCGGCATGTATGTCTCGCCCTGCTCTTTTTCCCAGTCGGCCAGAAACCGGTGAAGCTCCCGGATGGCCAGTGGTTCGTCATGATCGCCCCGGGTGCAGACCCCTTCACAGGGATGGTGGCAGACCCGTCCGCAGATACCGGGAAAGGGATGCTCTTCCCGGAACAGCGCAACGGCTTCCTTGTATTTGCCCCGGTTGATCAGCGCGATATATCCCTGGATGCTGACGTGTGCCGGGCAGGTGGCCTTGCACGGGGCCGTGCCCCGCTTGCTGATGGCATAGGCGCCGGGAATGGCCTGGGCGTATTTCTTGTAGGCGGCTTTGCGCATGGACAGCCCCATGTCCTGTTCATCGAGCACTTCGATGGGGCAGGCCTTGGCGCATTCGCCGCAACTGGTGCACTTGGAAAGGTCAATATACCGGGCTTGCTGACGGATGCGGGCTTTGAAATTGCCCGGTTCTCCATCGAGGTTCAACAGCTCGGTATTGGTCAAAAGCTCAATGTTCAAATGCCGGCCGACCTCGACCAGTTTGGGCGAGATCACTCACATGGCACAGTCGTTTGTGGGGAACGTCTTGTCCAGCTGCGACATCATCCCGCCGATGGCCGATGATCGCTCCACCAGGTAGACGTAATAGCCGGAGTTGGCTAAATCCAGGGCGGATTGCATTCCCGCAATCCCGCCGCCGACCACCATTACGGACCCATTGACTGTCTGCGGCATCGAGCGCTCCTTTGCAGGTCTCAAGGTGGGTGGGGAAAGGTGTGTCCGGTTGAGCAGGAACTTGAATTATCACAAAAAAATGAGTTTACACCTTTTAATGAATATCATTTAGTTGCTATAGGATTGCATAGTATGCATCCCTTGTTTGGTCAAGGGAAAACGTGTCGTGCTTCGCACCCATGACCCGGTCGCCACGGCCCCTCGGAAGCCGTCCATCGTTCTATACGGGATGGTCGGTGCCGGCGTCCGTCCGGTTGCGATCGGGCGCCCCAGGACCCGTCGTTTCGGCCCCTGCCCGAAGGCAGCGGGAAATCCCGCCTCCGCCGGGCTCGGTCCGGACCCGAAACCGTCCGGAAATCGCGCCACCGGCCCGCCCCTCGGGCGGGCGCTACATGCGATCGAGGATCTCGGGCAGGCGGTTTTCCCATCCGATGGTGGAAAGCACCACGCCGGGAAGACCTTCGGATTTGATCCGGGATGCGGTTTCGGCGGCGATCTTTACACCTTCGCGGGCTTAGTCCGCCGATTTCTGGATGCGGCGGATGGTCTCTTCCGAGATCGCGATGTGGGGCATGTTGCGCTGGATGTAGCGGGCCATGCCCACGGATTTGAGGAGCAAGACGGTGGGAAGCATTTTGCACGGCGCTCCTCGGAGTCGCCTGAAAAACGTCTCCATGGCATCGGTATCAAAGACCGGCGGGGTGACCAAAAAGCGCGCGCCGGCCTCGATCTTTGCCGTGGCCGCGGCCACTTCGTTTTCCAGCGCCTGGTCGTGCAACCCGGTATTGGCTGACGAACCCAGGAAGAAATCCGGGGCGCCGGAAAGGTCGATGCCGGCCATGTCCTTGCCATGGGTCATGCGTTGGGCGGTTTTCAACAGATCAAGCAATTCGATGTCGTAGACCGGCTTGGCATTCGGGTGATCGCCGAAATTCGGGGGCTCGCCGGTAACGGCCATGATGTTGTGGATTCCGCAGGCATCGGCGGCCAGAAGATCGGCCTGGAGCGCCAAGCGGTTGCGGTCCCGGCAGTTGACCTGCATGACGGTCTCCATGCCATCGGATTGAAGGATCATCGATCCGCCAAGAGCGCTCATGCGCATGACCGCGTTGCCCATCTCCGGAACGAGAAAGGCGTCCACCGCACCCTTGACCCGGAGGGCATGGGCCTTCATTTCGGACGGGTCGGCGCCCTTGGGTGGATCCATTTCCGCCAGGACGGCAAACGTTCCTGTTTCGAGTCTGGTCTTTAAATCCATCGGGCGACCTCCGGCTACGGTTGGGGGCGGACGGCATTGCACCGCATGAGGCGTCACCCGAAAAACGGGTGCCCTCAGGTGCCTCCGGAATGGAGGAGGAAGCAGCCATTGCGATGCGCGAATTCGAAATCCGAACCATTCAATCCGAGCCCATCGCATAGGATCCTCGGCGAGTTGGGCGTTCGGAGCAACGTTTTTCAAAGCGCCGGAACCATTTGTGACAATAATAAATGAATATCGTTTAGTACATAAATGCCATATAGGGTATTGGATGGCTCCCGTCAAGCGCAATCCAGGTTTTTGCGCAAGCCCTTAATGCAGGGCGATGCGGACGTCGTCGTGCTGTCTCAGTTCGTCCTGGTACGCCCGGATCGCAAGATCCGACTTGCGGCGTTTTAGGGTGACGAGGAGCAGGTCGTGGACGCTGCCGTAGGAAACGGTATGGGCATCGGATTTCGCGACGAGTTGGATCATGTGGTACCCGTCTGAGAGGCGCACCGGGTCGCTGACCTGGCCGGGGGCGAGGTTGGAAGCAACCTCGGCGTAAGGTTTGGCGAGTTTGTCCCGGTCG
>JBJKPT010000619.1:0-2115 GCA_046706045.1 Desulfobacterales bacterium | reverse complement strand
GTTACGGTATCGATCTTATAGAAATTGTAGGCCGGTTCGATGGCACGGGTGATGACATCGTTCACCAACTTGCTCTCGGCAAATTTCTTTTGCTTGGCCAGGCCCTTGCTCAGGCCGTTAAGCGCGTTGTACCAGACAAAGAGTACTTCCTTTTCGGGAAACCCGTATTTTTCAGCGATCTCCCCGCCCCTGTCGTGAAACATCAGATCGGAATCCTTCAAGACCCCGTCCAATATCCGGGCCAGGTCTCCCGCCACATTGATCCGGGCGTTTTCCGCTTTCACGGAAGCGCCTGCCGCGATGAACAACCGAGCGGCCTTGGCCTGCATTGCCGGGTCTTCCATCTTGACGTCGACCTGGATGTTGTGACCCGAAAATTTTTGGTTTTCTTTCATGGCCCTGGGAATGTAGTAGGCCGACCCTTTGGCAATGGAGTTAAACAGGCGATCCGAGGTCCTGAAGGCGTTTCTTCCGTTGCCGAACCAGGGGAGAAACATGATCGCCAGAACGATGGCGAAGCTGATCGCCAGGAAGATCCCCCAGCCGAATTTTGTTTTGTTTTCAACTCGCATGATCCAAGACCTCCTCTTCTTTCAGGGGATGCCCAGTTCTCAGAATGCTCAGGTTTGCGAAGAATTTAGCCAGAACCCAAATCGCAAAGACCCCGACGATGATGAAGAAACTCCAGGTTCCGATCGCGTTCAACACGCCCGCCGTGGACTTTTCAAGATGGATAAAGTCCAAGGTGCTGAGCTTTCCGGGCAGGGCGAACAGCCGGTCGATAAAACCCGCGAGGATGGCCATCGCGTAAAACCCGCGGATGTAGATCCCCTTGACCACCTTGGTGGTCAGCGCCCCCAGCTGAATGCCGATCAGAGATCCCAGGAGCATTCCCATGGCGAGCGTGTAAAAGACAAAGCCGTAAATGGCATACTGGACGATGGATCCGTATCCGGCCGTGAAGATGATCTGGAAAATATCGGTCCCCACGGTCGTAAAGGAGGAAACCCCCAGGATGTAGACAAACATGGGGAAGGTGAGAAAGCCCCCGCCGACCCCCATGATGGCCGCGGTCATCCCGACAATGCCTCCGCAAATCGCCACAAACCAGCCGGAGACCGTCTTGCCTCCGGGGGTCAAACCCTCATCGAAGGTGATCATCGGCGGAAGGTTGGCTTTTTGCATCAGGGCCGGCAGGCCCTTGGTCCCGGAAATCGCTTCGGTGCCGTGGGGGCTATCGCCCGTGCGGGCCCCCACCCGGTCCTGGTTGCGGGTGAACCGGCTGAGTCGAAGAAAATCGACCAGGGCGTAGATACCAAGAAATCCCAACAACACCACGTAAACAAAGCTGATGAAGGTGTCGCTCAACACCGGATTCGTGTTGTAGATCGCCCGGTTGATCACCCCTCCGGCGGTGACCCCCAGAAGGGATCCCACCAGGAACGCGATGGCAAGCTTCACGGAGACGTTTCCGAGCTTCTTGTGCACCACCGTTCCCATGATGGACTTTGCAAAGATGTGAAAGAGATCCGTTCCGACGGCGAGAATTCCCTTCACACCGGCGCTCATCAGGGCCGGGGTGATGATGAAGCCGCCGCCGGCGCCGATGCAGCCGGTGATCAGCCCCGCACAGAGACCGACCGCGATGGAAACCACAAAGATCGATGTGGTGTAGAAGGCGGGGCTGTACGCATGCGATCCGCCCAATACGGCCGGAAGCTTCGATGCCGCCAGCGCGATCGATCCCAACACGACCGGCAGGAGCATCAGTCCCAGGACGATCAGCCGTTTTTTGCTTTTCAATATGTTCGCCGAGGTCTCGTATTCCCACCGCGCATGGGCCTCGCTGGCCTTTTTCAATGCTTCATAGAGCTTTCTACCGATTCGCATCTGCCTTTTCCTCCTGTTCCGGGCTTTCGTTTTGCATCGACCCCGCCGGCGTTACCGGCGTATTCGTTCACACCATTCCCGCCCTGGCGAGTCACGCAATGAAGCTTTTGCGCCATTGCGTCGTTTCGGTGAGTGGCGCACTCCCCCCTTGCCAAGATCGGTAATGCCGGATGCCATGCGTTGAGTGGACGCATGGCGATCGTCGCTTAGCCTCCTTTCCGAGGA
>JBJKPT010000618.1:0-3653 GCA_046706045.1 Desulfobacterales bacterium | reverse complement strand
CAACGGATTCACAAAAAGTGCTCGAGCCGTCATGCCGGTCCCGGATCGGGTCCGGGATGACGGATCCGGCATTCAGAAGGTCTTGAATTTACTGGATCCCGGCTTTCGCCGGGATGACAACAAAGTGGAAAAAACGACTTTTTGCGGGACCATCATTCTTCGCGTGCACGGGGTCTTGATTTTGGGGTTTGTCTTTTTCGGTATCGAAATCGATTCCGATATGAGCGATTCAATTATCTCAACACAAGGTTCGCCCCTGCATACGGCCGGAGGATGATCATGGCCTGATATGATGAGCCCCCATCCATTACGGCCGGGTCGGCAAAATGTCGGGCCCCGCCGTTCGCTATCCGTCCAAATCCCAATGGCCTGGGCATCGAGACCGGCGTCGTGCCACGGTTAATTCTTCGTGCCGGCCCGTGCCAGCTCCTCTGCGCGCAATTCCTTTTTGAGCACCTTGCCCACGTTGGTCTTCGGCAGGTCCTTTCGGAATTCGATCATCGTCGGCCACTTGTATTTGGCCAGCCGGCCTTTGCAGTAATCGAGCAGTTCGTCCTCGGAGGCCGCCTCGCTTTTCTTCAGTACTACGAAAACCTTGACCTGTTCGCCGCGACTGGGATGCGGAATGCCGATGGCAGCGGCCTCTTGGACTTTCGGGTGTTCATAAAAGACTTCCTCGATATCCCGCGGGTAGACATTGTAGCCTCCCGAGATGATCATGTCCTTTTTCCGGTCGACAATGAAAAAGTACCCGTCCTCGTCCATGCGGGCGATATCCCCGGTGCGGAGCCAGCCGCCGCGAAGGGTATCGGCGGTGGCTTCCGGCTGATTCCAGTAGCCTTTCATGACCTGGGGACCGCTCACGATGAGCTCTCCGGAGTGACCGACCGGGAGATCCGTCTCGCCGTCTTCCAGGCTGACGATGCGGCACTGCGTATCCGGGATGGGGATGCCGATGCTGCCGACTTTTCGTTTTCCCTTTGCAAAGGGATTCACATGGGTGACCGGAGCGGATTCCGTCATGCCGAACCCTTCGACGATGATGGCGCCGGTCTTCGCCTCGAAATCCCGAATCACCTCCACCGGCAGGGGTGCGCTGCCGGAAAAGCAACCCTTGATGCAGGTCATGTCCACACGATCGATGCCGGGGTGGTTGAGAAGACCGATGTACATGGTCGGCACCAGCGGCGCAAAAGTCGGACGGAAACTGCCGATGGCCTCCAAAAGCGGCTCCGGCTGGGGTTTTGGCACCAGGACATCGTTCCAGCCCATGTAAATGGAAAAATTCATCGCAACCGTCAGGCCGAACACATGGAAAAACGGCAGCGCCCCCAGCATCGTCTCTTCTCCGCGGCGAAATGCCGGAAACCAGGCCCTCACCTGTTGCACCTGACAGCTGAGATTGCCGTGGGTCAGCATGACGCCTTTGGACACACCGGTGGTGCCCCCGGTGTACTGATACATGGCGATGTCGTCAAAGGAAAGATCGGCGGCCTCAGGCCTGGGCGCGGTCGATGCCATGATCGATTTCCATTGAAAGACATCGGGAGCCCGGTTCACCCGGGCCGCAAGGCCCTTCTTTTTCCCCACCAGGGGGAACAGAAGATTCTTTGGAAAAGGCAAATAATCGCCGATGGAGGCGACCACGATTTGCCGAATCCGGGTTTTTGGCCGCAGATCGATCATCCGGTTTGCGAGCAAGTCAATGGTGACGAGCAATGTCGCGCCCGAATCATTGAATTGATGCGCCAGCTCACGATCGGAATAGAGGGGATTGTTCATGACCGCGATGGCACCGATTTTTAATACGGCGTAATAGGCGATGACGCATGGGATGATATTCGGCAGAAG
Organism: Desulfobacterales bacterium; assembly: GCA_046706045.1. Classification (GTDB taxonomy): domain Bacteria; phylum Desulfobacterota; class Desulfobacteria; order Desulfobacterales; family JBDRRP01; genus JBJKPT01. The sequence goes on along the minus strand of JBJKPT010000618.1, from coordinate 1,802 downwards.
GATTGCCACCCGGTCATTCCGGCCGATGCCGAAACCGGAAAGGGCGCCGGCAAAACGATCGACCATCGCCTTCAGTTCTTGGTAGGTGACCCGGTAGCCTTGAAAAATCAGCGCGGTGCGATCCGGAAAATCCGCGGCGGAGCGATCGAGAAACGCAGGCAAGCAGACCTTTTCATAATCCAGGGATGCGGCCACGCCGGTTTCATACTGGGCAAGCCACGGCTTGTCCGGACATCGGATGGGTTGGGTCACGTCAACCTCCTTCGCAATGGGATGTGGTCACGCATGGCACACGGCTCGCGGTGCGTAAAAAAAGCCGAGCGCCGGTGGCCAAAGGGGTCGTCCTGTTGAAGGGTGAACCCGACAACCTTCATGAATTAAAGGGTGGTGGATGCAACGCGGGTGAGCGGTGCAACCCGGCAGGCCCCGGCCGACGTCTCGATACGCCAAAGGCATATGTCAGCCCCCCCAGACCGCCAGCGGCCTTTGTCGCTCGGCCGGGGCCTGCCGGTGCACGCGCGAAAGCGGATGGGCAACAATGAAATCACCGTGTTATTGAATCCGGTTCAATATGAATGGCTCTTCATATTCTGGTTATTGGAATTTGTCAAGCAGATGATGCCCCATCCCCCTTTTCAATTCGGCGGGTTTGTGGCATAACAACCCTTCGCGCCAGATTCAAAAAACCGGCGGGTCTCCTGAAAATCTGGCGCCCGGTTGCGGCCCGGTGGCCGCGAAAGACGATTCGGACGCGTTTCAGGTTCGCTGCGTGCCGGCTGACGACGCTGCCGATGGGAGGTTCGATCGCTTGAGGCGACGCATTGATCCATCTTGTGAAACATCGACCATTCGATGCCCTGCCCCGGCCTCGGGCCATCGAATTTTTCTTGACATGGAGAACACCAACCGCTAAAAATTGAATGAGCATTCATTCATTATGAGCGCAGCGGTCAAGTTTTCGCATACTCTAGATTTGGAAGAAGGTTAAGCGTCATGGAATCAGCTTTGATCGGTCCAGCCAAAGCAATGTTTTTGTTCATCCCCACGTTCCTGTTTTCGCTGTTGATCCCCATTGCAGGCGTTGCGGTGTTTGCCTACATCATCGCCCACCGGCTTGCCCCGATTGTGAAAGCCGCTCCGGACGCCCGGTTTGATCGGATCGGCGACCGGATTTGCAACGTGATCAAACTCTGGCTCGGCCAGCGGCGCCACCCGCGCTACCGCTTCGCCGGCGTGCTGCACATCATCATTTTTTCCGGGTTCCTGATCCTGAGCATCCGCTCGATTTCCCTCGTGATCATCGGCCTCGATTCGAGCTTCGTGATGCCGGGCTTCGGAGGCTTTCTGGGCAAGGCCTACAACCTGCTCAAAGACTATGCCGCCACCGCCGTTTTGATCGCCGTCATCGTGGCGGCCATCCGCCGGGGCCTTTTCAAGCCGGCCCGTTACGCGGTGCCCAAACGCTACGGAAAGGATCACACCGGCGAGGCCCTCTTCGTTCTGGCCCTGATCGGAACGCTGATGATCGCCGAAAGCCTTTACGAATCGACCCAGGTCGCCGCGGCCATCCAAAAAGGCCTGCCCGCGGAAACACTCGCCCCCCTGACCCTCACCTGGATGTTTGCCCTGCTGCTCAAAACGGCACCGATTGCAAAGCTTCAGACGGTGCACCTGCTGGCGTATTTCATCCACGACATCACCTTCTTCTTCTTTCTTTGCTTTTTACCCTTGGGCAAGCACTTCCACGTCATCACATCGATCTTCAACGTGTTTTTCATGCGTCTTGAACGCGGCAACATCAA
>JBJKPT010000617.1:0-2028 GCA_046706045.1 Desulfobacterales bacterium | reverse complement strand
CGTCCGTTGCTGGGCTGAGCGGTTCTTAAGGAGGTGGGGCGCGAAGCGAGCGGGGTATTTGAAATTGTTGAAAATTTAATTAGTTATCTTTTCTGCGCCCGGGTCCGGGATCACACCGCGACCGGTTGACAACCCGGGTTTTGGCATTACGTTCTCCAGCAACTTTCAAGGCTCGAAAGACATCCCGTTTTTGGAGCATGCCCATCGCGGGGGCAGCGTGCTTTTTTGGCGGGATCGTTGCGGGCGGCCGGATTCGGGATGTTTGTCGTTAGGGCGGGTGTTCTTCGGCACAACGGGTTTGGGGCTACCGGCGAACACCGGTGTGCAAGGGTTTCCATTCAGGACGATTCATGACTTCCAAAAGGGATTATTACGAAATACTCGGCGTTGGCCGCGATGCGTCGGAAGGGGATTTAAAGGCCGCCTACCGCAAGCTCGCCCTTAAATTTCATCCGGACCGGAATCCGGGCGATGCCGCGGCAGAGGAAAAGTTCAAGGAAGCCGCCGAAGCCTACGAGGTGCTTCGGGATCCGCAGAAACGGCAAATTTACAATCAGTACGGCCACCAGGGCCTCGAAGGCTCGGGCTTTTCCGGGTTCGGCGGATTCGATGACATTTTTTCCAGCTTTGGGAGCATTTTTGAAGACCTCTTCGGGTTCGGTGGTGGCAGGCGGTCCCGCGGCGGTCGGGCCCAGCGGGGATCGGATCTACGCTACGACCTGCGGCTCTCCTTTATGGAGGCGGCCTTTGGAAAGACCACGGAAATTGAAGTCGAAAAGATGGCCTTGTGCCCGCGGTGCGAGGGCGGCCGTTGCGAGGCCGGATCCCATCCGGAAACCTGTCCACAGTGCCAGGGCGTCGGCCAGGTCTCGCGCAGCCAGGGCTTTTTTACCGTCCGGACCACCTGCCCCCGGTGTCGCGGTACCGGTCAGGTTGTGGCCAATCCCTGCCACCAGTGTCAGGGTGTGGGCCAGGTCTTGGTGAACAAAAAGGTCTCCGTGCGAATTCCCGCCGGCGTCGACACCGGCTCCCGCCTCCGGTTGACGGGGGAAGGTGAATCCGGGACCGAAGGCGGGCCGCCGGGCGACCTTTATGTGTTTATCCACGTGGATTCCCACGATTTTTTCAAGCGTGACAACACCGACGTCATTTGTCAGGTGCCCATTTCTTTTATCCAGGCCATCTTGGGTGACACCATCACCGTGCCGACCATGAATGGGAATCGGGAGCTGAAGATCCCCAAAGGCACCCAGTTCGGCGATGTCTTCCGGTTCGAAGGCGAAGGCATCGCTTCCCTCCGTAACGGCCGGCGCGGCGACCAGATCATTCAGGTGCTGATCAAAACCCCGACCCATATCAATAAAAAGCAGGAACAGTTGCTCAGGGAATTCTCCCAGCTCGAAGAGGGAAAGTTGAGCACGAAATTTAAAAACATGTTCAAGGTCGCGGGAGAAAAGGCCGCCAACTGAGCACCGGGATGTTTTCTCGCGTGGGTGGAGCGATTTGAATCGTTGAGACAGCGTGCCGCGCCAGCGCCCCAAATCGCTTTTCCGCCTTCTCGGGCGTGCGCAAAATTTCCGATTCTTGGAATGGGCACGCGTCGGCGCTTGGTGCGGGGCGGAAAACCGTTTGGAGCCCGATATGTACGAACTCAAGGTGGAAACCGATTTTGCTGCCGCGCATCGATTGGCGATGGTCGGTGAAAAATGCGAGAACCTGCACGGTCACAACTGGAAGGTGGAGGTGGTCGTCGCCGGTGACCATCTCGATGACGGCGGCGTTTTGATGGATTTCGGCGTGATCAAGGGTCATGTGCGGGAGGTGATTGCGACCCTGGATCATAAGTTTCTGAACGAGCTGCCGCATTTCCATCCAGAAGTACCGCCATCCTCGGAAAATATCGCTCACTACATTGCCGAAGAAATCCAGGGCCGGATCACTCGGCCCGGCGTGCGGGTGGCGCGGGTATCCGCATGGGAATCGCGAAGCGCCTGCGCCACCTATATTCCCCCATCCTGACCGCCACCG
>JBJKPT010000616.1:0-4935 GCA_046706045.1 Desulfobacterales bacterium | reverse complement strand
TCTCATCGGCTTCGATATCTACATGGTTTGCCGGGAAGAGGTGGCGCAATTGCGGGTGAGCACGGAACGGGAAAAGACGTACAAAGCGTTTGCTAGGGCAGGCCTGATTGTCGAGGATCCGGACCCTGGGCCGGATCGCTAACGGTTCTTAACCATCTATTCGGAAACGGCCGCCGACGGTGATCCCGCTCACCGGCAACGCGGCGCAACGGTCGCTGGAAGCCCCCCGACGATACGGAAACCGTCCGAACCGAAACCACGCGGCGCACTTCGGTTCCCCGGTTGCCCCCGCCACCGGCAAGCGGCCACACAGTGAGGACATGCTCGATGAATTCAAAGTACATGATTTCCCTCATAGCGGTGTTCGTGCTCTTCCTGATCGCCTATGTAGGGGTCACGGCGGCGCATCTTGAGCTCCTGTTCGGCGTGATCGTGCCGTACGCGGCCGTGGTCACGTTCGTCTGCGGTTTCACCTACCGCATTTTGCGCTGGGCGCGATCGGCGGTGCCGTTCGCGATCCCGACCACCTGCGGCCAGCAAATGTCCCTGCCCTGGATCAAGCAAGCCAAGATCGACAACCCCTCCACGACGATGGGGGTGGTGATCCGGATGTTTTTCGAAATCGTGACGTTCCGGTCCCTTTTCCGCAACACCCGCATGCGGGTCCGGGAAAACGGCCGCATCGCCTACAACCTCGAAGTCTTTTTATGGGTCGGCGCCCTCGCCTTCCACTATGCCATGCTCTGCGTCGTGGTCCGGCACCTGCGCTTCTTCATGGATCCGGTGCCGGCATGGCTGCATTGGATCGAAAACGTCGACTCCTTCTTTCAGATCGGTCTTCCCATCGTCTACATGTCGGGCTTTGTTCTGCTGGCGGCCGTGATCTACCTGTTCCTGCGCCGGGTCACGATCGCCCCGGTCCGTTACATCAGCCTGGCCAGCGATTACTTCCCTCTGTTTCTGATCGGCGGCATCGCATTGACCGGAATCCTCATGCGGTATTTCGACCGAATCGATGTGGTCCACGTCAAGGAACTCACCATGGGCCTGGTGACGTTCCACCCCGCCATTCCCAAGGACGGCATCGGCGCGCTGTTTTTCGTCCACATCTTTTTCGTCAGCGTGCTGGTGGCCTATTTCCCTTTCAGCAAATTGATGCACATGGGAGGGATCTTCTTGAGCCCCACGCGCAACATGCCAGGGGACACCCGGGCACGGCGGCATGTCAACCCATGGAATTATCCGGTCAAGGTGCACACCTACGAGGCCTATGAAAACGAGTTCCGTGAAAAAATGATCGAAGCGGGCCTGCCGGTCGATAAAATGCCCGAGTCCGAATCGGCTGCAGAAGATAAGGAGTAAGCGATGAGCGACCTTTTGAAATCGGAAGAATATTTTTCGCGGCTGGATCACAAGCCATCCGGAAAGGGTTGGATGGACACCCCGGTCAACATTCGCAAGGGGATCTACTGCTACGCGTCCAACCCCAAGAGTGTGGAGACCCTGGGGCTCCCCAACGCCCGGCCGTGGAATCCCCTGGAAGAAGACTGGAAGCTTCCGGAAAACTGGCAGGAAATCCTGCACCAGGGGTTCAAGGAACGCCTGGAGAAATTCCGGTCCGTCAAGGTGTTCATGGATATCTGCGTGCGTTGCGGGGCCTGCGCCGACAAGTGCCACTACTTCATCGGCACCGGGGATCCGAAGAACATGCCGGTGCTTCGCGCCGAACTGCTGCGCTCGGTCTACGGGAACGATTTTACGCGACTCGGAAAAATTCTGGGAAAACTGAACGGCGCCCGGCCGATGACCGTCGATGTCCTGAAGGAGTGGTGGTATTACCTCTTCCAATGCACCGAGTGCCGGCGCTGTTCGGTTTTTTGCCCCTACGGCATCGATACGGCCGAAATCACCATCATGGGCCGGGAACTCCTGAATCTGCTGGGACTCAACATCGACTGGATCGCCACCCCGGTATCCAACTGCTACCGCACCGGAAACCACCTCGGCATTCAGCCCCACGCCTTCAAGGACATGCTCGACTTCTTCGTCGACGACATCGAGGAGCGCACCGGGGTCCGCGTCGAACCGAACTTCAACAAAAAGGGCGCGGACATTCTGTTCATCACGCCTTCGGGGGACGTCTTTGCCGATCCGGGCACCTACACCTGCATGGGCTACCTGATGCTTTTCCACTTCCTCAAGGAAAAGTACGGGTTCGACATCACCTGGTCCACCTACGCTTCCGAGGGCGGCAACTTCGGCTTTTTCACCTCCCACGAGACCATGAAGCGGTTGAACGCCAAGATGTACCTCGAGGCCAAACGGCTCGGCGTCAAATGGATCCTGGGCGGCGAGTGCGGCCACATGTGGCGGGTGATCAACCAGTACATGGATACCCTGAACGGCCCGGCCGATTTTCTCGAAGTGCCGGTCAGCCCCATCACCGGCACCCGGTTTGAAAACGCACGCTCCACCAAGATGGTGCACATCGCGGAGTTCACGGCGGATCTGATCCGCCACGGGAAGCTCGATCTCGACCCCCGCCGCAACGATCACCTCAAGGTGACCTTTCACGACTCCTGCAACCCGGCCCGGGGAATGGGCTTTTTCGAAGAACCGCGATACGTGATCAAAAACGTCTGCAACCACTTCTACGAAATGCCGGCCAACACGATTCGGGAGCAGACCTTTTGCTGCGGCAGCGGGGCGGGCCTGAATGCCGGCGAGGACATGGAGCTTCGGATGGCCGGCGGCTTGCCGCGGGCGAACGCGGTCAAATACGTGCACGAAAAGCACGGTGTGAACATGCTCGCCACCATCTGCGCCATCGACCGGGCCGCCATGCCGGATCTGATGAAGTACTGGGTACCCGAGGTGGGGGTCACCGGCATCCACGAATTGGTGGCCAACGCGTTGAACCTGCCGGGCCAGAACGAACGCGAAACCGACCTGCGTGGGGAAGAACTGCCGCAAATGGAGGAAGAGGCCGATGAATAACAATGGCAAAATCTACACGGGACTGGCCATATTTCTGATCATCCTGTTGTTTCCGTTCTGGTACAACCTTGGCCGGACCGCACCGAAACCGGATCCGATCGTCTCCGCCCGGGCCAAAAAATTGGGAAACGGAGCCTGTGTCATGAGCACGGCGTGGATCCGCGACAACCACATGCTGCTGCTGAACGACTGGCGGAACCACGCCGTGCGCGATGGCGAAAGGGTCTTCGTCAACAGCAAGGGGCAGGATTTTACCGTCAGCCTCTCCAACACCTGCCTCAACTGCCATAACAACGCTGACAAATTCTGCGATCGCTGCCACGACTATGCGTCGGCCCGGCCCTATTGCTGGGAGTGCCACATCGAGAATCCGAAGGGGGAATAGCGATGGAGAGTAGCAGAAGAAATTTTTTGAAAATCGCCGGCATCTCCGCCCTGGGATTGGCGGCAACGCCGGTGCTCAATGCCTATACCGCAGCCGAAAAACCCAAATCGAACGATTATACTTTTAAACGCGGGCCGAAGGCGCTCCTTGCCAAACGCTGGGGAATGGTGATCGATCTGCGGAAATTGACCTCCGCCGCGGCGACGGCGCCGATGATCGAGGTCTGCAACAAGATCCACAACATCCCCCATTTCAGCCCGCGCCACGAAATCAAATGGATCTGGGAAGTCCCATTCGATAATGCCTTTATCGATCAGCCCGACGCCTTCCTCAACGGCGGCTTCAGCCTGGATTCCCCGGCGATGGTGCTTTGCAACCACTGCGATAACCCGCCCTGCGTTCGGGCCTGCCCGACCCAGGCGACCTTCAAGCGCGAAAGCGACGGCATCGTCATGATGGACTATCACCGGTGCATCGGCTGCCGGTTCTGCATGGCGGCCTGCCCCTTCGGCTCCCGCTCGTTCAACTTCCGGGATCCGCGGGGAGGACTTCCCAAGCCGGTGCCCAATCCGGATTATCCCACCCGGACCAAGGGCGTGGTGGAAAAATGCGACTTCTGCGTGGAACGCCTGGCCGTCGGCGAAATGCCGGCCTGTGTCGAGGCCTCCAATGGCATCATGGCCTTCGGCGATCTGGAAGACCCCAACTCCAACGTTCGCAAGTTGCTCGCGACCCACTACGCGATTCGCCGGAAAGTCGAACTCGGGACGGGGCCGTCCGTCTTTTACATCGTGGGCGCCGCCGAAAAAGCCTGATGGCGGAAACGATTATTGGCGCGTCGGGGATCGCGAAAGAACCGCTCGACCCTCCGCCACGAAACGATTCTGAGAGGTGGATATGCTTGAATTAGCCGTTAAAGGAAGCAAACGATACTGGGGCCTGCTCATCGGCCTGGCCGTCATCGTCGCGATCGGCCTCGCATTTTACGCGCACCAGTACGAGTACGGCCTCGGTATCACCGGCATGAGCCGGGATGTCTCCTGGGGATTTTACGTCGCCCAGTTCACGTTTCTGGTCGGGGTTGCGGCCGGCGGGGTGATGGTGGTGCTCCCCTACTACCTGCACGATTACAAGGCCTTCGGCCGCATCACGATCCTCGGTGAATTTCTTGCCATCGCCGCCGTCGCCATGTGCCTCATGTTCATCATGGTCGATCTCGGGCAACCGATGCGAATGTTGAACGTCATCATCAACTACACGCCCCATTCGATGCTCTTCTGGGACATGATCGTGCTGAACGGGTACCTCTTCCTGAACATCCTGATCGGCTGGAACGTTCTCGAAGCCGAGCGAAACGGCACCCATTACCAGCACTGGCTGAAGCCCTTCATCTACATCTCGATTCCCTGGGCCATCGGCATCCATACCGTCACGGCCTACCTCTATTCCGGGCTTCCGGGCCGGGAGTTCTGGCTCACCGCCATCATGGCCCCCCGCTTTCTCGCCTCGGCCTTTGCCGCCGGTCCGGCGCTTCTGGTCCTGCTCTGCCTCGT
>JBJKPT010000615.1:0-5203 GCA_046706045.1 Desulfobacterales bacterium | reverse complement strand
TCATCGCCTCGGCCATTCCGGTCAATGTCCTCCTGCAACCCCGCGATTACCTGAATTCGTGGCTCCTCTACGCGGGCCTGGTCCTCGGGTTCGTCGCGGCCGTGTTTGTCTTCCGCGGCTTTGAAGTACCGGCCTACTCGTCCTTTGCCCCGGTCCTGATGGGCGGCAAGGCCACCCCCTTCTGGCCGGCGATTCCGCTGGTCATCGCCTGCGGCTCCCTTTCCGGATTCCACTCCCTGGTCGCCTCCGGGACCTCGTCCAAGCAGATGGAAAAGGAATCCGACGGGCTCTTCATCGGCTACGGCGCCATGTTCACCGAAGGGTTTCTGTCGACCATCGTGATCGTCTCCATCGCGGGATTCGGCTACACGGCCCTTCAAAACGCCGGCGTCAGCACCGCCACCCTGAACTTCGGAAACTGGGGGGAGATGTTCACCAAGGCCTCGGCCAAGGTCCACCTCTCCCAGGCGAACCTCTTCATCCAGTCCTATGCGGACATGATCCACGCGAGCTGGCTGAAGTTTATCCCCACGGTCTACATCAAGGTACTGGCCGGCATGTGGGTCTCCTCATTCGCCATGACCACCCTGGACACCACCAACCGCCTGGCCCGCTACTGCGTCACCGAGATGGCGCTGCCGCTGAAAGACTCCGCCAAGGGGCTTTATGCCTTCCTCACCAACCGCTGGATCGCCTCCATCATCCCGGCCGCCGTCGGCCTGTGGCTCGCCGCCACCGGCAACTGGCTGATCATCTGGGGCTCCTTCGGCGCCGCCAACCAGCTGATCGCCTCCATCGCCCTGATGACCGGCGCCGGTTACGTCGCCAAACGGCTGAAGTCGCCCTTTGTGAGCGTTGCCGTCATCCCGGCCTGGATTCTCTGGATCACGGTCACCGCGGCCCTGATCTGGTTCATCGTCGTGGTTCAGCCCGGCGCCATCGCGGCGCATCCCGGCCCCGGGTGGACGGTCATGGTGATCACCATCGTCATGTTCCTGTTGAACTTTATCTTCATTTACGACTTCATCAAGTCTAAGTCGTATAAAATCACCGAGTGAAACGGATGATATCCGCGCGTGACTGAAAATGCCCGATTGGGTATGGGCGGGTATTTTCGGTCCGTCCCTGACGGGCGGCGGTGCCGGGTCTTTGACGTCCCGCACCGCCGCCTCGCGTTTCCCGGGAAGGGGTGACCATGGAGGATTCGATTCTCGAACGCTTGCGCCGCATAATGGCCGATGTGGGCTCCGCCCACCGGGCCCGGGCCACGGCCCTGACCGTGACGGAGGTGGCGGAACTTCGCAACATCTTTGCCCTGCTGCTTCTCGGTGCCTTTGTCGGCCTGCCCTCCCCGCCCACGTTTCTGGCCGTGGAGCTGTTGCCGTTCATGGAGAAGGAGCTTCGGATTCTGGACAGAAGGGCCAATGACGCCTGTGACATGTTGGCCGAAATGTGCGGCATGATGGGTATTGACTGATGAACATTCTATTCTTCACCGGTAAAGGCGGCGTTGGAAAATCCACCATGGCGGCGGCCACGGCATGGCAGCTGTCCCAATCGCATCGGGTTCGGATCGTTTCCCTCGATCCGGCCCACAACCTGGGGGACATCTTCGGCGTCTCCCTGAAGAAAAAGACATCGTTCACCGAACGGCTCACCCTCGAAGAAATCGACCTGAAAAAACGGACCCAGGCGTATCTGAAACGGGAAGTCGGGGTTTTAAACGAAACTTACAAATACCTCCAGGTGCTGAACCTCGACAAGTACTTTTCCGTTCTCCAGTACTCGCCGGGGATCGAGGAATATGCCCTCTTGAGCGGCATCGAGGAGATCATCAAGTCCGATACCGGAAACGACTACGTGATCTTCGACACGCCCCCCACCGGGCTCACCCTCCGGTTTCTGGCCCTTCCCCGGGTGACGATCACCTGGATCGACCGGTTGATCCAGATCCGGAGGACGATCCTGGAAAAATGCCATACGATCCATCGCCTTTGCGGCCCCTTGAGCGACAAAGAAACCCTTTTATGCTACGATGAAAACGACGACCGGGTGCTGCAGCGGCTTCTTTCCCTTCACCAGAACTACCGGGATCTCGATGCCGTGCTCCAGGGAGAAACCTGTCACATCGCCGTGGTGTTCAACCCGGATCAGCTGTCGTTGCGCGAAACCGAACGCCTGACCAAGGCGCTCAAGGATTTGAACCTGCCGCTGCGCCTGCTCATCGACAACAAAGTAACGGAGGCGAACCGGCGCACCGCCGATCGGATCGAATCTCAGATCCGTCAGATCTCCGACGCTCCCCTGAAGCGGGTGGCGCTTTCAAACCCTCTGGTCAACGGGGGGGACGCGAAACTGTACGAAATCGGGGAGGACCTCGTCGGGTGGTTTCAAACGGGTGCATCCGGTTCATAAGAAGACCGAAAGGATTTTCAACCAAAGCGTTCCGGCATCCCGAGGAAAAACAATGTTCCAGCACAGCGACATCGCCACCCAGCCCTTGTTTTTTCTGTTCATCGCGTTTACCGCCGTGCTCTCCATCGGCTATTTCTGGGGCCGGCGGAAAAACAAGCGCGTGTTTCTATCCGCCTTCAACGCCCTGGTCGACATCGTTTCTCCGGATGACCAGACCTTTACCAATATCGGCGGCCTCGTGGGCTATCACGCCAACCTGCTCATCAACCGAAAAGGCCCGATTTCCCGGGTCGATGCCACCATCACCCTGCTCCCCCGGCATTCCCTGCTTTACCTGCCCATTTCCATGCTCATCATGCGCTACGACCGGCTCTTTGTGACCATCCACCTCAAGCCCGCACTGCCCGGCGAAGGCCATCTGATCGAGACCCGGTATGCCCGGTTCCGGGGTCCGAAGATCCAAAACGCCAAACGGCTCAATCGTCAGGAGGTGCGCTGGGGAAATTTCGATTTTATCCTCTACTACGAGCGGACCATGATGCGGGATCGTCTGACCCAATTCGTTCAGACCCATCCGGAGCCGGGGATCGTGCGGCACATCGCCCTGGTCCCGGATCAACGGAAATGTTTTATCTTCATGATTCCGTATCCGAAAGCGGTCGGAACCGATTTCGCCCCGGTCTATCAATGGGTGCAGGCCGTGGCCAACGGGGAGTGATGCGGAACCGCCGGACGGCATCGCTTCGCAATTCAGCGGGATGGCCGTCGCTTACCGGATGACCCGCCGAGACGGCACACCCTCCGGGCCGCCTCATCGAGCATGGCGGGAAGCCCCCCCCTTTCCTCCGGCGTGAATCCAAGGCTTGCCTGCCAGACCTCCTCGTCCTCCATGCAGAAGTAGACCGCGGCTTCCGGTGCGTGGCGTTTGATCCGCCGGGCCACCTGCCGGTACAAATCGATGCGAAGGGGCTTGAAATACCGCATCTTGCCGTCCTCTCCGGTGACAAACTCCCCGTAGGGAATCCGGGAATCCGGGAAGCGCGCCTCGACGATGGGCTTCAACTCCGGCATGAAGCGAAAGGCGCCGAGACTGATCCAGGCGATGTCTTGCGCGGGAACATGGGAAAAGAGGGCGTCGACCACCGCGGCATAGCGCGCGGCGGTGTCCGGTCCGTCGATGACCATGGGGTCGAAATGAAACGCCACGGGATATCCCCAGGCCGCCACCCGCCGGGCCGCGGCCAGCCGGGCGGCAAGGGACGCCGTTCCCCGTTCCTGGTCCCGGATGACCGACTCGGTATTGAGCGACCAGGCCAGGATCGTGCGGCGGTTGTGGGGCAGCGACGCAAGGCGTTCGATGGCAACGGTCTTGGTTTTCAATTCCAGCACGCACCGGTTTTGCGCGCCGAATCGCGGTACGAGCAGATCCGAGAGCTCTGTCCAAGGCTCCCAGATCATGCTGTCGGTGTATTCGCCGGTACCGATGCGGACGTGCTCCCCCGTCTGAAAATACCGGTCCAGTTCTTCGCACAGGGCGTCGTGGTTCACGAAAAACTGGAGCACCGGCGGATGAAAGTACGCCTGGAGAATGCAATAGGTGCAATCCATGGTGCAAAAGGTGCCCACGTGCAGAATCATGTAGTCGCAGCAGGTGTAGGACCGGGTGCCGGGGCATTTTCGCAGGAAGGCGCCGCGGTTGCGGGTGAGGTAGAGGATTTTTTTTGCGGTATCGATGGGCCGCGGCGCGTCGCCGATGAGCCGGTAGACCTCTTCGGCGCAGCTCACCGTCTCGACGTCGGCCAGCGCGAGCCGGCGGCGGATTCGCCGGACCAGGGGATCGCTTCCAAGATCCGCCTCGATGTAGAGTTTGGTTATCGTCACGGGGGCGCAGCCTATCAGGGCGCGCCCATAAAATCAAATTTCGAATGACGAAAAAGACCGCTTACACGTGGTCCCGGAGAAGATCCTTCACGCGTCGCATCACCTGCACGTTGGAAAACGGCTTGGTGATGTAGGCGTCGGCACCGAGGAACATTCCCTTGGCCATATCGGCTTCCCGGCCTTTGGCGGTCAGAAAAATAATCCGGATGTTCTGCCAGTCGCGGTTCAACCGGACGATTTCGCAGACCTCATAACCGTCGATCCCGGGCAGCATGATGTCCAGAAGAATCAGATCCGGGCGATATTTGGGGATGATCTCCAGGGCCGCCTCGCCGCTGTGGGCGACCGTCACTTCGTAGCCGGCCTGTTCCATGAGGAATTCCAACGGCACGACGATGTTCGGCTCGTCATCGACGATGAGGATCTTGATGCTCACGGTTCACCTGCCAGCCAAGGGACCGGCGCTTGCATCCCGGTGCAGCGGCGCCGAACACGGCGAACACGCCCGATGGGCTCCGCCGGACGATCGTACCGGTGGCAATAGACCGGTCGTTCGGGAAATTCAGGCGCACGGGTTCGAACCGTCTTTTTTTTGTTTGGATCGGCGTTGATTGGGACAGGTCATTCGATACGGATCGACTGGCGGGTGTGAGGGTGTCCGCGGCGGGCGGTGTTCCCGCCGCCCGCCGCGGCGCCGACGTTATTTCTGAACCATTTTCTGGATGGCCTCGACCACGTCGGGATTGGCCAGGGTCATCACATCGCCCACGTCCGCATTGTTGGAGATCGCACCGAGCACCCGGCGCATGATCTTTCCGGATCGGGTCTTGGGCATGTCGGGCACGATCCAGACCTTGCGCGGTTTGGCGATGGGGCCGATTTCCGTGGACAAGGCGTTCGCCACCCG
>JBJKPT010000614.1:0-10382 GCA_046706045.1 Desulfobacterales bacterium | reverse complement strand
GGCGTCGTCCCTGGAGGAAACTTCGGCATCCCTGGAAGAAATGTCGTCCATGACCAGGCAAAATGCGGACCACGCCGAACAGGCCAAGGCAATGATGGAGGAAGTGCGCGCCATTGTGGAGAAAGTGGGCGCCCACATGAAAAACATGGTGGAAGCCATTGCCGAGATCACCCGCTCCAGCCAGGAAACGGGAAAGATTATCAAGACCATTGACGAGATTGCCTTTCAGACAAATCTCCTGGCGTTGAATGCCGCCGTGGAGGCGGCGCGGGCCGGCGAGGCCGGAGCCGGCTTTGCGGTGGTGGCCGAGGAGGTCCGCAGCCTTGCGATTCGCTCGGCCGAGGCCGCCCGGGACACCACGGAACTCATCGAGCAGACCGCCGCCAAGGTCGGGGTGGGCATGCGTCTTGTTGAAAATGCCAATACGGTGTTTCAGGGGGTGGCCGGCAGCGCCCACAAGGTGATCGGCCTGGTGAGCGAGATCGCCGACTCGTCCAATCGGCAGGCCGCCAGTGTCGGGCGGATCAATGCGGCGATCGCCGAGATGGACAAGGTGGTTCAGCAAAATGCGGCCGGTGCTGAGGAGTCGGCCTCCGCCGCCGAACAGATGAGCGCCCAGGCCGAGCAGCTCAAATCGCTGATCATGGAATTGGTGATCCTTGCCGGCAGCGATAACGCGGGCCCGGCGGATGTCGGGGGCATCGATCACGGTCTCGATGACCGGGTCGGGGCAGCCTCTCGTCCGAATCGGCTGTGGAGCCGGTTGACGCGCCCGACGGGCCGGGCCGATGCGGGAGAAGCCCTCGATGGGTCGGCTATCGACGGGTTTTAAAAGCGTTCAGAACCCGATGCACCCGGTCATGCGGGCATGTTTGCGAGTCCCTGGATAGGATCGGCAGATTTCGGGCTTCACATCGTGGATGGTGCAGATGACCCGGCTTTCTCCGGGCAATTGCCGGAGCCATGGGCAGACGTCGGCGAATCGGGTGGTGCCGGGGACCACCCAGATCTGGCAGGAAGAGATCTCCCCGTCGCGGCGGTCGATGCCCACCCATTGAAGAATGTCATCGCGACCGAGGCGTTGCCAGCCATCGATGTCTTCCGGCGTGCATTCGAACCGGTAATCCAAGGCCACGCAGCAGCGTCCGCAGTTTCGGCAGTGGAAAGCGGCCATGCCGGTTTCCACCCATACGCCGAGTTCACCGGTCTGCGGATCGCGCCCCACGGCCGTGCGGGTTTCAAATACCCGGCCGCAGATCTTGGCCAAAAAGGCCGGTGCCGGGGCCATGGCGCGGAGCTTCGCGAGAATGCGGCGCTCGATGTCGGCATCGGGGTAAAAGCGCATTTTTTTTCGCCGGCCCACGGCCATCCATACCCCGCCGCGATCGCCGCCGGCACCCACCACCGCATGCCGGTGAAAAACCATCGGGCAAAGATCGGCCATCAGGCGGCGCTGGGGGCCGTACCGGTCGAAGTCGATGGCGATGGCCGTCAGCGCTTCGTCGAGGGTCAAAAAAATTCGGTCCGGATGCATCACGATACCGTCGCGGCCGGAGATCGTACCGTTCTAGAGATTCAGGACGCCGGGGCCGGGATATCGTTTTCAGGACAAGCGGAAGTTTTCGTTCGGCACGTGGGGGAATCAAGGGGCTGAGCGGACCTCGACCGTGCCCACGAGAAGCCGTTTGACCGCATCGATGGGGACTTCCCGACGATGGAAGATGCCGGCGGCAAGGGCCGCTTCCACATCGGTTTCGGTGAAAACTTCCCGGAAATGCTCGGCGCAGCCGGCGCCGCTGGAGGCGATGACCGGAATGGTCGCGGCGCGGCGAACGGCACGAATCAGTTCCAGGTCGAACCCGGCGTTGGTGCCGTCCCGGTCGATGGAGTTCAGAAGAATCTCGCCGGCGCCGAGTAACTCGCAGGCCCTGGCCAGGGTCACGGCATCCACATCCCGGCCTTCCCGTCCGCCCTGGACCGTGCACTGGAACCAGCAGTATCGTTCGCCGCGGGGACCGGCGACCGCCGTCTCAATGACGGGGTGGGGGATGTCTCCGGGCTTTTCCACATAGACCCGGCGTGGGTCGATGGAGATGACCACGGCCTGTGCCCCGTAGACCCGGGAGATTTCCTCAATGGCGCTGGTTCCGGTCTTGATGCCGGTTTTCAAATAATCTTCGACGATCCGCACGGCATCGCTTCCGATGGAAATTTTGTCCGCTCCGGAGCGGAAGTATTCGTCGGCGACCTCCAGCGCCGAATAGCGCCGGCCGCCGGCATCGGTATAGTCGCGGATCCCGCCGCCGATGGTGAGCGGCACGAAGTCGTTTTGCGATGTCCGGCGGAGCACTTCGAGCATCGGCATGTCTTTCACCGGATAATCACGATACCCGGTGATGTTCAAAAACGTGATCTCGTCGGCGCCTTCTTCGTAGTAGCGCCGGGCCAGTTCCACGGGTTTACCCAGGTTTCGGACCGCGCCCGCTTCCCGCACATCGTAGTGATCGCCCTTGGTCACCACGAGATCCCCGGCGTCGTTGGACCGCACATCCAGGCAGGCGATGATTCGCTTGGCCAGCCGCGTTTGCCCGGTTGTCCGGGGGGGATGCACGGCGGCTGCCGCGGTGTCGAGAAAATTGGTGAGCAGGCGTTTGCCGCTCTCCCCGCTTTTTTCCGGATGAAACTGGGTGCCGAGGATCGCCCCTTTCTGCACGGCGCTCACAAAGGGGTACCCGTAATCCGTGGTGGCGAGCACGACGGTCGCATCGGTCGGGACCACGTGAAAGGAATGGACGAAATAAAATTTTTCCTCCCCGGAAAGTCCGTTGAACAACCGGGACGGTTTCCGGGGGCTGACCCCGTTCCAGCCGATGTGGGGCACGGCCCGGTCGATTTGGAACCGTCGCACCGTCCCGCGCAGCACACCCAGGCCCGAAACGCCGGGCGCTTCTTCGCTTTCCTCAAACAGGGCGTGCATGCCCAGGCAGATGCCGAAAAACGGCCTGCCCGAGACCAGGTAGTCCCTGAGCGGGGCCACAAATCCCCTGTCGTTCAGGATCCGCATCATGGGTCCGAAGGCCCCGACCCCGGGAAAGACAAGCTTTTCCGCAGACCGGATGTCTTCGGCCGAGGCCGCCACCCGCACCGTTTCCCCGATGCGTTCCAGGGCGTTGATGACGCTTCGGACATTGCCGGCGCCGTAATCGAGCAGGGTAATCATGGATTCAAACGACCGGGGCTCTTGAGGGTTTTCAGGATTGCGAGGCGCGGGTCGACCGGATGGGTCTCGCAGGTGCAGGGGGCAAGGTTCCGATCGGCCCCGCAGCCCGGGCAGAGGCCTTTGCAGCCGTCTCGGCAGAGGATTCGATAGGGCAGGGCCGCGATCACCTCTTCCTGAACCGCCTCGGCCACATCGATTTCGTCCTTGTCGTACACCATCCTCTCGGCGTCTTCGCGTGTCAATTCGAGCGCATCCCCCGGTGACGCGTCGGACGGGGCATCGCCGGCCGGAGCGTAGGTGTATCGAAAATTTGCCGACAGGGTCTGCTCCACCGGTTTCAGACACCGGCTGCACGGAATGCGCACGCGTGTTTCGAACCGTCCGCGGACGGTCGCGATCCGATCCCGGCGATCCATGGTGAAGGAGACGGCGATGGGTGCGGAAAATGCACACTCGCCGGCATCGGCCATCTCTTTCAAGACGGCGAAAGTGTCGGCGGGCAAGACCGCCTCCATGTCAAATCCCGTCGGCCCGATCCGATCCAGGCGGATTGACAAAGCCGCGCGATGATGGGGTGAGATGGGCATTCGCGGTTACGCCTTTTCCGGTTTGGCACGCAACGTGTTCGTTTTGAGGGCAAAAAAGGATTCCAACCGTTGGATCTGCCCATCGGTGGGAAGGCGCACCCCCCGTTCCATCTCGCTTAGCCGGGATTCGGGGATGCCGACCGCTTCGCTCACGGATTTCACCGTGAGTTGCCGTTTTTGCCGGAGTTCCTTAATCGTGCCGCCAAAAAACGTCATGTCCGCCTCCTTGTCCGGCCGGCTCCCAAATGCCCCGAAATCGCCGGTTCGAAAAGCCTCGTGCACCAGAAGACGCGATCAGGTCCCGGGCCCGTCCCCGGGGGAACCTGCGTTCATTCCGCAATCCACGGCATCCTGTCGGAAAACCCAATGGCTCTGGGCGGTAACGTCATTTGTTTTTCGCCAAATGACGGGGCGGGTGGAGTTCATGAGGTTTCGTCTGCCATAGCATACCGGGGCGGCAAAAAAAAGGGCGACCTCGGGTCCAGCCGGGCCGAGCCTGCGACCGTGCGGGTGTACGAACGGCCGGTGGCTGCGCAATGGCCACCACAGACCCCGGCAGAAAACAACCGTTCGTCCGGTTTCTTTTCCGATCCGTCTAGGGCGATCCGGTCCCCGGTGCATCTTTCCTGGATGCGCCGGTGGACGGGCATTCGGGCACATCGTTTCGGATGTGGATCATCCGGGTGAGGACCTCTTCCACCGGGCGGCCGACGAGGGCCGCCAGTGCCCCTGGAGCGGCGTGCGGGCCGCAGCCGTTCGCCATGGCCGGCCGCACCTCGGAAACGCGCCCCTTTTCGATGTCAATGTGAACCGGAATCCGGCCTTCGGGCAGGCTCAGGTCACCGGCGATGGTGCAAGCCGGCGATCGGTTCCGGTTCCAGTCGACACGGCGGTATTTTTCTTCGGCGATCCGTCTGACCTCCGCCCATTGGATGGCGGTGAGGGGCATCGATTTTGCCGGGCCGAGGGCATCGGAGAGCGCCGTCCGGATCCGGGTGGAAAATTCGGAAAATCCCATCCGCCGGGGCAGTTCGTCGGCAACGTTGGTCACGGGGCTAGGCGTCGAGATCACCCCCCGGTCGGCCAGAAGGTGCAGGGGGGATGTCAGCACCCTCCGGAGCGTGGCGAGATCGGTGGAAAAAAGCAGGGTACCGTGGCAGATCATGCTTCGTGTGTTGGAATAACGGGCCGTGCCGGTGATTTTTTTACCTCTGATGAGGATATCGTTTCGGGCCGAGAGCGACGCCGGAACACCGAGCCGGTTGAGAGAATCCACAATGGGGCCAAGGAGGCGGTCTATCCGCTGAAACCGGACCGGATCGAACCGGTCGATAAGGCTGAAATTCAGGTTGCCGGCATCGTGGTAGACCGCTCCCCCGCCGCTGATCCGCCGGTAGACCCCGATGCCCCGCCGGTCGGCAAAATCGCAGTCGACTTGGGCCAGGTGGTTCTGGTGGCGGCCGATGATCACCGCGGCGGAGTTGGCGTAGGTCAGCAACACGGGATCCGCCGATGCCCGGTGCAACAGGCAATATTCTTCCAAGGCCAGGTTCATGGCCGGATCGGTGATGCCGTCAAGGGTTACGACAAGAAGGCTCACGGATGGCTCCGGTGAAATCGAACGTTTCCGGCCATGGGCACGTGGGTCCGGGGCTACGGGTGCTCGGGGGGCGCCGGCGCCGGGCCGGCGGCATTGGCGCTGGCGATCCAAGCCTTGAGCACGGCATGGACCAGGGTGGCCAGGGGGATGGCAAAAAAGAGTCCCCAGGCTCCCCAGATCCCGCCGAAGAACAGTACGGCCACGATCAGGGCCACGGGGTGTAGGTTTACCACCTCCGAAAGCAGGAAAGGGATCAACAGGTTTCCATCGAAAATTTGGAGTGCCGCGTAGGCGATTACGGCATACACCAGCTCGACATGCCATCCCCATTGGTAAAAGCCAAAGAGCACGACAGGGAAAAACGCGATGATGACACCGATGTAGGGCACCAGTACCGAAAGTCCCACGATAAGGGAAACCAGCATGGCAAACTTCATGCCCATCAGCTTGTACGTGACATAGCCGATGGCCCAAAGGATGAGAATCTCCCAGATTTTGCCACGGATGTAATTGCTGATTTGGGCGTTGACGTCCTGCCAGACCCGGGTAGCCAATCCGCGCTGGTCCGGAAGCAGTTGGGTGAACCAGCCAATGATCATGGCCTTGTCTTTCAGAAAGAAAAATACCATCAGCGGCACGAGGACCAGGTAGATCACCATGGTGATCAGGCCCCGGACCGAGGCAAGGGAAATGGACGGCACTTGCTTGATGAAAGCGGTCAGCCCCATGCTCATGGACTCAAACACCTGCCGCACCTGGGCCTCGGAGATGAACTGGGGGTAACGGTCGGGGAGCTGGATCAACAGCTCCTGGCCCGAGTGGATCATGGCGGGCAGCTGCTGGATCAAGAGGCCGATCTGTCGCGAGAGTATGGGCAACAGGCCGATCAGGAGAATGATCACAAAGGTGACGAACAGGCAGAACACGATCATGACGGCCATCAGCCGGGGGAGGCGCAGCCGTTCGAGCTTGGCAACGATCCCTTCGAGGAGGTAGGCGATCACGATACCGGCAAATACCGGCAGCAGCATGTGACCCAGAAAGAAGACCACCAGGAAAAGCAGGGTGATCAGGAATCCGAGGATGATCAGCTGCGGATCGGAAAAGTTGCGGTGAAGCCAGTTGCGAAACAGTTGCATCATTTCCCGGGACCTTAAGGGCGTGGCGTCGGGAAAACCGATTCCCTGTCCGGGTGGAGCCGGTCCCCGGGGTCGAAGGCGGCGATTCCCCACGGGCCCGACCCGTTTCTCAACACTTCAGGGGCCCTTGGTCGGATCCGGCGATCAGCTCGGCAAGGCTCACGCCGTCGAGTTCTTTGTAAAGCGCATCGCTTGCGGCTTTCCAAACGCGGCGCACGCGGCATTTTTCCGCCATGTCGCACCGGTCCGGCGTGCTGATGCATTCCACAATCTCGGTCTGGGTCTCGAACAGTCGAACGATCTGCCCCAAGGTAATGCGCTGGGGGTCCTGGGCCAGGGCATGTCCTCCCTTGGGGCCGCGGATGCTGGTGATCAGTTTCGCCTTTTTCATGGTCCGAACGAGCTGTTCCATATACTTGGGCGGAATTTCCTGAATACGGGACAGGCGGCTGACCGGAACCGGTTCCTTGCCGTAGTTGCGGGCCAGTTCCAAGAGGATTCGAGCCCCGTAACGGCTTCGCGTGGATAGCTTCATGGAGTTTTCGGTGTCATTCGGAATCAGAGGTCGCGGAATGGGTGAAGAGTTCAACTATATATTGGATTTTCAGGAAATTAGGTTGGTGTGCGCCGGATGTCAATAGGAAATTGCGGTATTCCGGTGCATGGGACAGCGGCTGTGTCCTACCGTTCAGGCAGGATTCCGGGACCGCCGGGCTCACCATGGCCGCCGTCATTGAACCGAGCTTCTATCCGGTTTTTGCCGGCAGGTGCTCCGCGGTTTCGGTCGGGCGGAGGCCGACCTCGACGGCGATGGTCTCTCCGGCATGGACAAAGCCGAGGCGCGTCAGCCGGAAGTCGCTGCGAGATTCCGTTTTGAAGCCGCTTCCCTCGGTGATCGAGGGCGGGGACAACCGGCAGTTGATGCCGGCATCGTCGAGGTCGGATTTTTTAAAATTCGGACCCTAAAGTGTTGACGCCCGGGTGCCGATAATCGGGGTTAGAGATGGGAAAAAGGCCGGAAGGATTGAAGCGGTGGCATGGAACACGTCTTTTAAGATCTCGGCGATCCAATACGCCGGATCGTCCCGCGACTTGCGGCCCCGGCGCCTCGACCATCTTCGGTACGTCAACGCGGTGACGCCCAGAATCTGAGGATGGCATTCCATGGCTGTGGATAGCGTCGTAAGCGTATTGGGATTGAGCGGCTCGGCCACCACCGCCGCCGGCCTGTTCTCCAGCACGTCGTCCTCCATCGGCGGGCTGCTTTCCAGCGCTTCGTCCAGCGCCAGTTC
Organism: Desulfobacterales bacterium; assembly: GCA_046706045.1. GTDB lineage: Bacteria > Desulfobacterota > Desulfobacteria > Desulfobacterales > JBDRRP01 > JBJKPT01. Next base: position 2,544 of record JBJKPT010000614.1, on the reverse strand, counting down.
GGCGCAATCGATGTTCAGTGCCGGCCTCTACAATGCCGACGGCATGGACCAGCTTTCCAACACGGCCCTCGCCAGTGGCATCGACAAGTACCAGCAAGGCGATTACAAGGGTGCGGTCACTGCTTTCAAACAGTCCATCAGCCTTTCGCCGAATTCGCAATACGCGTCTCAGGCCGCCACCTACATGGCCCAGGCCTACCTGAAGCAAAACGACTCGGCCGATGCCATCAAGGCATACCAGCAGGCCATCAAAATCAATCCCCAGGATTCGGATTCGATGGCCTGCCTGGGACAACTCTATTTTGCCACCGGTGACTATTCCGATGCCGCCAAGACCTACAAGCAAGCGATCAAAATCGATCCCAGCGGGGTCAATCATTTTTCGCTGGGGCAGGCCTACCTCAACATGGGCCGTTATTCCGACGCCGAAAATGAATTCAAAACCGTGATCAATTTGGAGCCGGATTCGGAAGACGGCTATTACGGGCTCGGGCAGCTGTACAGCAAGGAAAAGGATTATTCGGATGCCGCCACCCAGTACCAGAAAGCCGTGAGTGTCGATCCGAATTTCTGGGAAGGTTATTTCGAACTCGGGTGCACCTACGCGGACATGGGCAATCAGGACAAGGCCCAGGAGATTTACGACAAGCTTGAAGCCAACGATCCGGACTATGCCAACCAGTTGAACCAGTACATGTTCAAAGTGGAAAAGCCGCAGATCGCCTTCAGCCTGGCCTCCAGCACCTTCGCTTGTTACGCCCCGTTCCGGACCAAGGTCTCCGTCTTGAGCAGCTACCTGGCGAACGCCAATGCGTCAACGGACTTCACCATGGTCTTCCAGTTCAACAAACCCATGGACATGTCATCGGTGGAGAACCGATTCAATTGGAGCATCGGCCGGGCAAGCGGCGCGGGAGCCGGGGGGTCGTACAATTACGGCCTGCACGTGCCATCCACCGAAGTGAACGTATCCAGCATCCCCTTGCGGGTCATCTACGATCCCCAAACGTTGCAGGCAACGGTGACGTTCGCGGTGAACCAGAACGCCGCCGCGGACGGCACCATTGACCCCTCCCACATCGTGTTCACGTTTTCCGGCACGGATCAGAACGGCATTGCCATGGATCCCACGGCCAATCAATACGACGGCTTTTCCGGATCGTTTTAGTGCCCGTCCATAACATGACCCTTTTGCCCGATGCCCGCCTTAAGCTCGATGTGAATCCTCGCAACACCGCGACACCTCGACGGTTGAAACCGTGGGCCCGTCTTTAACGCGAATCCATTTGCCAATCCATGGGGGCAAGGATCTGCTCGGAGCCGGTCTGAAAATGCCGGGTCCAACCGGTCGTTCAGGGTTTCGGAGCTTTTTTCGGCGTTTCCTTTTTTGCCGGATCCGCTTTCTCCGGGGCGATTGTTTTTTTACTCAGGTCGATTTCCGGAAATAGCCGGAATATTCGGCCAACGGCTTTATTTGAAAAATGAATCGCCAGGGGATCGCAATACGCATCAAAGGTGATGCGTCCTTCGATCGTGTTGCCGGGCATGAGGTTCACATCGAAATCCCGGCTTTGGTAGACAGGAAATTTTTCCCCGTTGCGGCATTCCAGGGTAAAGTCGGACGCCATGACATGAAACGGGGCTTTTGCCGTACTTTTCAGCCAGACATGGAACATCCCGCTGCCCAGATTCTTCAATGCCATCTGGACCGATTCGTTGCCCTTGTATTTTTGGAGAACGAGGTTTTGCCGGCGCTGCCGTTCGAGAGCCTCGATTTGAATTTCCGGTCGGATGGCTTTTTCTTTTTCAAAACGATCTTCGTAAAACGCCACCTTTTTCCGGTAGCGCCGGTTTTCCGGGGCCAGCTTGAGCAGATACCGATAGATCTTGAGATTATCCAGGGTCCGTGCCACCGGGATGTGCCGAACCTGCGCTTCAAGGCGTGCGATTTCGGCCCGTTTTGCCGCCTCCGCCCGCCTGGAATCACCCCGGGAGGTCAATACGAGCGGTTTGTCGGGAGTTGCCGGGAGCGCGGAGGGTTCCGCGGTGTTAACGGACGGTGTCGGAGCGGCGACGGGGGGATTCGCGGGGGCCGTTTTTCTTTTTCGCTCGGCTTCGCGCTCTTTTTCCCAGGCGTTCAACCACTGGGCGCCGATGGCCGCCACTCGGCCCGATTCGATGGCGATGGGGGTGCAACCGGACAGATCCTTGGCACAATTGGAAAGTATTCCGTTCCGGTAGTAAATGATTTTTGCCGAGTTGTCGATGCGCTTGATCCGATCCGGCTTGCCGGCCAGCAATATGACCACATTTTCGGACATTCCGGCTTGGAGTTTATTCAGGGTGCCTTCTCCGGGCGGAAGATTCAAGATGCCGCCGGGTGCGCAGCCGGCGACGGTGATGGCGATCAGGAGAAGGGGCGAAAGCCGCGTGATCAAGACGTTTCGAACGTGGGCGAGCAACCATTGCATGGGGCACACACCGAATACCGGCTTCAAGCGGGGTTACGGTCAGGATATCGCGACGTTTCTATCAAAGCCTTTG
>JBJKPT010000613.1:0-3123 GCA_046706045.1 Desulfobacterales bacterium | reverse complement strand
GTGCCCAGGGGCAATTCCTTGTGGGCCGCGGTCATGGCGTTCATGTCGTAGGTTTCGCCGCTTGCCGTCGGTCGGCCGTGAAATTTTCCGCCGTACCAGGACGCGATACCGGTTTCCGTGTACCCCTCGGCGCTCGGCACGGGATAGTACCAACGGCCGCTGACTTCGTAGGGTCTTTGGGTGGCCGGTACATTTTTGGGCATCGGGGCCGCGGGCGGCCGCTTAGAAACTCCGGGCCGGCCGGGAAATGGTGCCGGGAGCTGGCGGGGCGTCACCGCGCAGCCGGCGGCAAAAAGCGCGGCGGCGATCCAGGCGACGGGAAATATGACAGGCCGCTTCACGTCCATCGGAATCCGGTGCCGACGGCCGGCCCATTAGCCCGAAATCGTCGGCGGGTCATGATCATCCTTCATGGTTTAAGGCGATTTTGAGCACATCGAGCATTTTATCCACAAAATGAAACGCGATGTCTTTTTGCACCTTTTTGGGCAATTCCTGGAGGTCCTGTTCGTTTGCCTTGGGCATGATGATGGTTTTGATGCCGGCATTGTGGGCAGCCAAAACTTTTTCCTTGATGCCGCCTACCGGAAGCACCTGGCCCCGCAGGGTGATCTCGACGGTCATGGCGAGTTCCTTTTTGATGGCCGTGTGGGTCAAAAGCGAGGTGAGGGCCGTCAACATGGTGACTCCGGCCGAAGGGCCGTCTTTGGGAATCGCGCCGGCCGGCACATGGATGTGGATATCGCTTTTCTCAAAGAAGTCCTCGTTGATTTTGAGCTTTTTCGCATTGCTGCGGATGAAGCTCAACGCCGTCGTGGCGGATTCCTTCATCACGTCGCCGAGCTGCCCGGTCAGGGTCAACCCCTTGCCGCCCTTCATCCCGGTGGCTTCGATAAAGAGCAGATCGCCGCCGGCCGGTGTCCAGGCCAGTCCCATGGCGACCCCCGGGGTGGATACCCGGGCTTTGGTTTCAACGGAAAGCTTTGCGGGCCCGAGAAATTTGGTCACCTTCTGCATGGTGATGTTGACCGATTCGGCCTCGCCTTCGGCCACGGAGGTAGCCACGGCCCGGCAGATGTTGGCGATTTCCCGTTCGAGGTTTCGAAGCCCGGCTTCCCGGGTGTAGCCGGAGATGATCGCTTTCACCGCACCGTGGGTGAAGGTAATCTGATCGGCCTTCAACCCGTGGGCTCGGCGCTGGCGCGGAATCAGGAACCGGTTGGCGATCTTGACCTTTTCATCCAGGGTGTAGCCGTGAAGCGTCAGGACCTCCATCCGGTCGAGCAGGGCCGGAGGGATGGTATCGAGGACGTTGGCCGTGGTGATGAACATCACCCGGGACAGATCGAAAGGTACGTCCAGGTAGTGATCGGAAAAGCTGAAATTTTGTTCCGGATCAAGGACTTCGAGCAGGGCCGAGGAAGGATCGCCCCGGAAATCGCTGCCGACCTTGTCGATTTCATCGAGCATGAAGACCGGATTTTTTGATTCGGCCCGCCGCAATCCCTGGATGATCCGACCGGGAAGGGCCCCCACGTAGGTGCGCCGATGGCCGCGGATTTCGGCCTCGTCCCGGACCCCGCCAAGCGAGATGCGGTAAAACTTGCGGCCCAGGGCACGCGCGATGGATCGGCCCAGAGAGGTTTTCCCGGTGCCGGGAGGGCCGGCAAGGCAGAGGATCGGGCCCTTGGATTCGGGTTTGAGTTTTCGTACCGCGAGGTATTCGATCACGCGCTTTTTGGGCTTGTCCAGCCCGAAGTGGTCTTCATCGAGAATCCGTCGCGCTTTCTTGATATCCAGATGGTCTTCGGTCTCTTCGTGCCAGGGCAGGTTCGTGATCCAGTCCAGATACGTGGAGGCCACGGTGTATTCCGCGGAGGAGGGGTGCATGCGGGAGAGTCGGGACAGTTCGCGATCGGCCTCCTTCTTGGCATCTTCGGGAAGGTTGGCGGCCTCGATCTTTTCACGGTATTCTTCAATTTCGACACCCGATTCGTCTTTTTCCCCGAGTTCTTCCCGGATGGCTTTCAACTGCTGCCGCAGGTAGTAATCCCGTTGGCTCTTTTCCATGTCGCCCTTGACCTGGTTCTGGATTTTGGAGCCCAGTTCGAGGATTTCGAGCTGCTCATTGATCTGCCGTGTAACGATTTTCAGCCGTTTGCGGACGTCGAGGGCATCCAGCACCGCCTGTTTGTCTTCGGGGCCGCTGTTGATGGTGGAGGCAACCAAATCGGCAAGTATTCCCGGCTCGGCGATGCTCTTTGCCATGGAGGCGATTTCCTTTGGCAACCCTGGCGACAATTCCACCACCCGCGTGAACAGACCGATGAGGTTTGTGCGCAGGGCTTCGGTCTCCTTGCCGGGGGACTCCTCGTCCTGGACATGGGCGACCTCGGCCCGAAGGTAGTCGCTGCCGGGGATGAACTGGACGACCTTGAATCGGGACAAGCCCTGGACCAGCAACTGTGCCCGGTTGTCTTCGGTTTTGGCCATTTTCAGGATCAGCGCGCTGGTCCCCATGGTCGCAAGCTTCTCGCCTGGGTTTTCCCGGACGTCTTCCTTCTGTTTGGCGACCAGCAGGCCGATGATCCGGTCCTTGGCCATGGCCTCATCCACGAGTTGAACCGATTCCCCCTCCATGACCACCAACGGCAGGACCATCTTTGGAAAAAGAACCGCGTCAAACAGCGGAAGAATCGGAATGTTGACCGGTAAGTTGTCGGCCCCGTCTTCTGCGGGGGTCTTATGGTCCGTCATGTACGCCTCCTGAAACGGTTGCCGGCGCCGTTGCCGCCGGGGGGTGCGTAAAATGGGCACGGCCGGGATGATCACGTTCCGGCGGTCCGGTCATTCGTTTGAAATGGGGATCTTATGGGTCCTGGGCCGAGGCTTAATGGCTAGGCGAATTGTCAAAAAACCGTAGGAATAGGCCGATGAGACCACTTCCGGATCGATGGGTGTGGGCAGAAACAGGATCCGTTCGAATTGTCCATATTGAATTTCCGCCAGTCGGTAGGTGCTTTTATCACTTAGGGACAACTCGCTGCGGCGGCCGAAAATCCGCACGGCCTTGCTGTTGATTTCCACCTCGAGGTTGTCTTTTTCCACACCGGCGATTTCGGC